>CAZLDA010000077.1:0-6966 GCA_964557875.1 uncultured Pseudomonadales bacterium
AAATTTCGCGAACAGCTTGTGTGGTAGCGCGGTGAGAATGCCGGCGCCGTCGCCGGTGTTCTTTTCGTAACCGACGCCGCCGCGGTGAACCATGCAGCAGTTGATGTGTTCGGCCGCGCGAACGATCTGGTTGCGCGCCACGCCTTTGATGTCGCAAACGAAGCCGACGCCGCAGCTGTCGTGTTCGAATCGGGGATCGTATAAACCGCGGGCACTCGGCATCCCGAAGGCAAGCTCCTCGTGCAGTGCGCTCGGTTTGCGACTTGTCATTGCCCTTCTCCGTAAAGCACAGAAAGTCCGTAAGGCCCAAACGGGACAGTCAAGGCGGCCCCTGTCTCCGTGCTCGGACGGAAACGTAAATCGCTAACGTGATTGCTGCGGCGCGCCGCCAAAGCGACCGGCGAATGTATCACTCGTCCTCCCAATGTCAATCGACGCGGCATCGACCGATGGCTCGAATCGAGCGACCGGTTTGGGTCAAACCGCAGGTGCGCTTGTTTGTTCGTCTTGTGGAGGGCTTCCGACGAGCCCCGGAGTGCTACCGCGCGGGCCGGTTCACCATCTCAAAATCGTTCTGGCGAATCAAGCCGATGCTGCAGCGCGGCAACACTGCGCGCACTTCGCGCGCGGTGTCTGAAGCACTCACGACGCGACTCGATACCAGTAGTGGTACAGGTCGTCGAAGCCGAGCCGTTGGTACAAGGCGCGCGCCGGTTGATTGGCCTCGACGACCTGCAGGTATGCATGACGGGCACCGTTGTGGCGACCCCATGCGAGCAGCGATTCGACCAGCGCCTGCGCGTGACCCTGGCGTCGTGCGGTAGGCAGCGTAACCACGTCGAACAGGCCGACCAGTTCGCGTTCGAGCACCGCGATGCCGCAAGCGACAGGCACGCGAGCGACCGAGACGAAACCGAACACGTGCTCTGAGCGAATGCCCGTCAGCAACATCGCATGCAATTGCATCGCGGCGGGCGGCACGTCGGCCGCATGTGCGTAGGCTTCGAGCCACGCATCGCGGGGCACTTCGTGAAAGGTCGGCTTGATTGCGAACGAGGTGCCCTCCAGTTCACGCACCAGCACGCGGGTCGGATCGACGCGCTCATAGCCGCGCTGCTCGAGCACGGCATCCAGCGGATTCGAGTCCATCACGGTGGTCAGCCGGAAAATGGTCTTCAGCCGTTCGCGCGAGTAGAGGTTCTCGCAGTAGCGGATCTTCTCCAGCGCGGACTGTTGCGACGGGTACACCGGCACGATCGAGTTCGCACGTTTGGTGAAGCCGCGACTGAACCGCAGCACCCAACCGTCGAGCAGCGACTGCTGCAGTGCAGGCCACGCATTCAGCGATGCTTCTTCGACGCGGCGGCAGAGCGAGGGGTCGATCATCAGTGCGATGCTAGCCCGCATTTCTCAAAGGTTCACGGACCGCAAGCGCGATAAGATGCCGGCGGGGGAGACTCATGCACGACGCGTTTCCGGTCATCGTCCACACGCTGCTGTGGCGCCGTGGCGCCCTGGTGTTGCTGAGGCGGGCCGGAACCGGCTTCCTCGACGGCTGGTATGCGTTGCCGGGCGGACACCTGCAACGCGGCGAAGGGATCGTCGAATGCGCCGTGCGCGAAATACGGGAAGAGACGGGTATCGACGTACACGCCTCACAGTTGCGGGCCGCCGCGGTGATGCCTTACCTGTCGGGCGAACAACAGGGGATCGACTTCATCATGGCGTGTGACGACTTCACCGGCGAGCCGCGGCTCGCCGAACCCGACCGGTCCGACGCGATTGGCTTCTGGCGCCCCGACGCGCTGCCGGACAACACCGTCCCTTACTTACGCCAGGCCCTCGCGCTCGTCGCGAAGCGGGACTGGTTTCTGGAATCGCGGGACTAGGCCGCCGTCGATGTTGCGCGGCTGGCGTTTGGGACTCGCGATCACACTCGGGCTCGGCGCGGCCGGTTCGATACCGTTGCTCGTTGCTTATCTCGGAGGCCACGACCTGCATCTGCTGTACCGCTCGTTCGTCGGGCTGTGGGTGAACGCCGTGGTGATCGGTTACATCGTCGGTTGGCCGTTGTTCTCGATGCTTGCCGCCGACGTAGAGCGTCTGACGCTCGCGATGGAACCCGCTGATCGCTCGCTGGCGCGCACTGAGCTGAGCGACGCGTGGTCGAACCGCGGGGTCTGGGTCGCGCGTGGCCTGGGTGTTCTTTACGGCGCGATCCTCACCGCACCGGTGGTTGTCGATGTGCTGCACGAACAGCGCCAGGCGCTGCCGTACCTGTGGGTGCCGCTGGTGGTGCCGCTGTTGTGGGCGACGATTCTGCCGGCGTTGTGGCGGCTGATTCGGGTATCTGTGTTCGTGCGGCGGCTCGGCGGTCGCGTTCGAATCAATCTCGACGATCCGCGTGTGCTCGGGGTGTTCGCCGACATCGGCATTCGACATCTGCTCGTCATCATCGTCGGCCTGTCGGTGATTCCGATGCAGGCGATCCTCACAGGCCAGATCCAGACAGTGGATTTCGTGCCCGCGCTGGTCGTCACCGTGCCAGTCGCGCTGGTCGTTCTGCTGCTGCCTATGTGGGGAGTGCGCGCGGCCGTTACGGCCGCGAAACGCACCGAACTCGACCGCCTCGCCGAACTCGCAAATGAAGCTGAGCAAGGCAGCGACCGACACATGCTGGTCTCGCTGTATCGCCGGCAGATTGCAGATACGCCGGAGTGGCCCGCATCTGCGGGCGCCGCGTCGCGGGTTTGTTCTACGTCGTCATTCCGCCGCTGGCGTGGATTGCGGCAGCGCTCGTGCAGGACATCGTCTCGAACGTGCTGGGCCTGCGATGACGCTGTTACAATCCGCAGCCGTTTGAAATGCAACATATTCAGTACGAGGAAACGCTCTCATGAAACAGCCCGTTCGGGTCACCGTCACCGGCGCTGCCGGACAGATCGGGTATGCGTTGATGTTCCGCATCGCATCCGGCGCGATGCTCGGCCCCGATCAGCCGGTCATCCTGCAGATGCTCGAAATCACACCGGCGCTCGGAGCGCTCGACGGCGTGATGATGGAACTCGAAGACTGCGCGTTTCCGTTGGTGCACGGCATGATTCCGACAGACGATCCGAACGTCGCATTCAAGGGCACCGACTACGCGATGCTCGTTGGCTCGCGTCCGCGCTCGAAGGGCATGGAACGTAAAGACCTCATCGAAGCGAATGCCGCGATTTTCTCGGTGCAAGGCAAGGCGCTGAACGACCATGCGTCGCGCCAGGTGAAAGTGCTGGTCGTCGGCAACCCTGCCAATACGAACTGCCTAATCGCTCAGCGCAACGCACCGGATCTGAACCCGCGCCAATTCACCGCGATGACGCGCCTCGACCACAACCGGGCCGTCGCCCAACTCGCGAAGAAGACCGGCAAGCACACCACCGACGTGAGGCACGTAACGATCTGGGGCAACCACTCTGCGACGCAATACCCCGACGTGCACGCTGCAACCGTGGCCGGTAAGAGCGCGATGAGTCTCATCGATGCGAACTGGTATGCGAAGGAGTTCATCCCAACAGTGCAGCAGAGGGGGGCGGCAATCATCGAAGCGCGCGGTGCATCGAGCGCGGCTTCGGCGGCGAACGCAGCAATCGACCACATGCACGACTGGGCATTGGGCAGTGCGGCGGGCGATTCGATCAGCATGTCGATCTATTCGGACGGCAGCTACGGCATCGAGAAAGGGTTGATCTACTCCTATCCAGTCGTTTGCAAAGGTGGCGACTGGCAGATCGTGCAAGGCCGCACGATCAACGATTTCAGCCGCGAGCGGATGAAGGCTACCGAAACCGAGTTGCGCGAAGAGCGCGATGCGGTCGCGCACCTGCTGCCAAAGTAGTCAGCGACCTTTGAAAGCGGGCGGGCGTTTCTCCGTGAACGCCCGCCGACCTTCGGCGCCATCGTCACTGTCGCGAACGCGCAGCAATTGCTGACGAGCCACTGCAGCCGCTTCGGCGGGGCTTTTGTTCAACGTCTCCAGCGAAAACCGCTTCAGCGTCTCCACTACGAGCGGCGCCGATTGCGCGAGTATTCGTGCGTATTTCATGGCCGCTTCACGCTGTGTGCCGTTCGGCACCACCTGATTGACCATGCCGACTTCATAAGCGCGATGCGCTGATAAGTCCTGGCCGAGCAGCATGAATTCCATCGCGATCTTGTGCGGCAGCCGCGCGGCCGCGCTCGCCACCAGTCCTCCCGTGAAGCCGACCTGCGCCTCCGGATACTTGAACACGGTGTTTTCCGCGGCGACGACCAGATCGCACATCTGCACGATCACGTACGCGCCGCCGATGCACCAGCCGTGCACCGCCGCGACGACCGGCTTGTACAGTTCGACGCCGATGCTCGGCACGCCCTGCCACATCTCTCGAGGGGCGTCCTTGATGTCGGCGCCCACCGAAAAGGCGCGATCGCCGGCGGCCGACAACACCGCGACCTTTTCGTCGCTGTCCGCGAATCGCTGCCATGCGCTGCGCAAACCCTGAATGACGTCCTCGTTCAGCGCATTCATCTTGTTCGCGCGCTCGATAACGATCAGCGCGATGCCGGATTCCGCAACGGTGTAGGAAACGAGGTCGCTCATCAGTGCGACTGCTTCGCGTTCGGATCGAGCCAGGCGTTGAAGGAAGCGGCGCGTTTGTCGCGGAACGCAGCGACGCCTTCGCGCGCGTCGGGATGATGGTCGGAGATCGCAGTCTTCGATGCGATTTCGTCGAGCGCCTGTTCAAACGACAGTTCCGCCGCGTTGTACACGGACCGTTTCAGCAGCCGCATCGACACCTGTGGACCGTTTGCGAGTTCGGTGGCGAGCGCCATCGCAGAGACTTCGAGCCGATCGGCGTCTACGACCTCGCTGACGAGCCCGAGCCGCAGCGCTTCCTCCGCATCGACGATGCGCTTGCGCATCAGGAAGTCCATCGTCTTCGCGACACCCAGCAGTTGCACCAGCAGGTACTGTCCGCCTTCGTCCGGCAACAGACCGAAGCGCAACGTTGCGCTGCCGATGCGTGCGGTGCGTGCAGCGATGCGGAAGTCGCACGATAGCGCCAGCGAGAAACCGGTTTGAATCGCTACGCCGTTGATCGCCGCAATCGAGAGTTTGTCGAGACCCCGCACGGCAGCGTTGAGTCGTTGGGAAATCGTGCGCAGTCCGTTGTAGGTGCCGAGCGCGTTGTCGTGGCCCGGCGGAATCCCGGGCATCAGCGGTTTGCCACCGAGTTCCGCATCGCGATAAGCCTTCAGATCGTCGCCGGCGCAGAATGCCCGACCGGTGCCGGTGAACACGACGACACGAACACGATTGTCCATCTGCGCCTGCGTAACGGTCTCTATCAGATCGCGCTTGATGGCGGTGGTCATGCCGTTGAGGCGTTCGGGCGTGTTGAACTGAATCCACGCGATGCCGGGTTCGCGTACCGACACTTCGAATCCAGAAAATGCTCCGGTGTCCATTTGTTTCCCCTTTGCTCGCGCTGCTTCGCTACTATCGCCGCTTCGTTACTATCAAAGACCTGTTCAGGAAGTTCAACGATGAATCACCCACGTCTCGCCCTGCTGTTTCTACTGATCGCCGGCTCCGTTGCGGCCGACGATGCACGCGATGCAATTTTCGGCCAATGGGCGTCCGACACTTCGATTCTCGAAGTGAGCGAAAGCGACGGCACTCTCCATGCGCGCATCGTTGCGATTTTGAACCCGCTGTATCTGCAGAACGAAGACGGTCCGGTGGGAACGCCGCGCGTGGATCTACACAACCCCGATGCCGCGCTGCGAACGCGGCCGCTGCTCGGCCTCGACCTGCTGAGCGGATACCAGTTCAAAGACGGCAAGTGGCAGGGGCAGCTGTACGATCCCGAGTCGGGGAAAACGTACAAGAGTCAGATCACACTGGGTTCCGATGGCAAGCTGAACATGCGCGGTTACATCGGCGCGCCGATGTTCGGCCGCACCGCGGTGTGGGCACCTGCGTCGAGTTGTTCGAAGAACATCGTCGCAATGCTGGCGGCCTCAAAGCTCGCGAGCAGTTGCGGCTGACCGCTTTCGTGCGAGGCTGAAGCGGCAGTCAGCCCATTACCTGCTTCCACGTGCCGAGGTCGTCGATACGAAGGTAGGGATTCTGGCGCTTCGTCTCACCCATCGTTGCGTTCGGCGCTTCGCTGTAGTGATGGCCCGGCAGCAGCAGCGTGTCGTCGGGCAACGCGGCGAGTTTGCGCAGGCTGTGGTACATCTGTTCAGGATCCGACCCGGGCAGGTCGACGCGGCCGCAACCCTGAATGAACAACGTATCGCCCGATACCAGCGTGTTCCTGATTCGGAAACACTGTGAGCCGGGCGTGTGGCCCGGCGTGTGCAGAAATTCCACCTCGATGTCGCCGACCTGCAATTTGTCGCCCGATTCGACTCTAACCAGATCCGATTCCGAAACGCCTGTCACTTTGCGAACGCCTTCGGCCTCCTCGCGGTGCGCGTAGATCTTCACCGGTTGCTTCGCCAACAATTCTGCAAGGCCGGCGATCTTGCGTCCGCTGAATCCGCCACCGATATGGTCGGGGTGATAGTGCGTCACAAGCGCGCCTGTAAGCCGGTAGTCGTTCTCGGCGAGATGCGTCGTCAGCGCATCGATATCCCAGGCCGGATCCACCAGAACGACCTCACGCGTGGCGCGCGATCCGACCACGTAGACGAAGTTCTGCATCGGGCCGATCTGCAGTTGTTCGATGATGAGTTCGGACGTGGCCATGGCATCTCCGCGAATTCGATTCCGGCCTTAGTGTAACCGACTCAACCCGATGCTCCTTCCAACGCACGTTTCAATGCGCGTTCAAGCAATGTTCCTTCAAGGTGCACGATCCGCAGTGCTAGACTCGGCCGCCCTTTCAACGGCGCTATCCAGTAGACAAGCGGGCAGTGGACAAGCGGGCAATG
>CAZLDA010000077.1:6976-8619 GCA_964557875.1 uncultured Pseudomonadales bacterium
CAGCTCTGTTGGATGAACTGAAGATCGATCGCAGTGCGGCGGCAGAAGAACCCCCGCGGCGGCCGATCCGTTGGTTTGCGTTGGTTGCCGCTGTCGCCGGTATCGCGTTCATCGCGTGGTACGTGGTGCTTCCAAAGTCCGAACCGGTTGCGGTCGCAGCGCCCGTAGTGCCCGCAGCCGCTGCACCGGCGGCTCGTTCCGCCGCGGTGGAAGGCAGCGTGCTCGATGCAACGGGCTACGTGGTTGCGCGACGGCAGGCGACTGTTAGCGCCAAAACCACCGGTAAGGTCGTCGAGGTTTTCATCGAAGAAGGGATGCGTGTGCAGGAAGGCCAGGTGCTTGCGCGGCTCGATGCCAGCATCCCTCGCGCCGAGCTCGCGCTGTCCGAATCACAGCTTGCGTCCGCACGAAGCAGCCTCGAAGAAATGAAAGTGCAGATCCGTCAGGCGGAACTCGATCTGCAACGCACGGAAGGCCTGGCGTCTCGCAAACTCGCAAGCCAGGCAGACCTCGACCGCGTGCAGCTGACGTTGGAGGGATTGCAGGCTCGGCTCGAACGTCAGCAACGCGAAGTTGTGGTTGCCGAGCGTGGCGTGTCGGTGCAACGCCAATTGCTCGACGACATGGAAATTCGCGCGCCGTTCACCGGTGTCGTCGTCGCGAAAGCGGCGCAACCGGGCGAGATGATCTCGCCGATTTCGGCGGGCGGCGGCTTCACGCGAACCGGCATCTGCACCATCGTCGACATGGAATCACTCGAAGTCGAAGTCGACGTGAACGAGGCGTACATCAACCGCGTGCAGCCGAAGCAACCGGTGTCGGTGGCGTTGAACGCCTATCCCGAGGAACGTATTCCCGCGGAAGTCATCGCGATCATCCCCACCGCGGATCGCAACAAGGCGACCGTGCGGGTGCGCATCGCGTTGCTCGAAAAGAACCCGCGCGTGTTACCCGACATGGGCGTAAAAGTCGCGTTCCTCGACGAAAAAGCGGCCGCATCGTGACCGCGTCGGAACGGCAAACCCTGTCCGTTGCTGTACAAGAATGGTCCGTTGCTGCACAAGAAATGACAGGCGTCGCAAGCCGGTGTGAGTCAGCATGAGCGCCTCCCTTCCATCGTTAGTCACCCATCTTCAGTCACTTAGGGGAGTTGAATCGCGATGTCGGCAATCGTCTCGTTATCGAAGGTTTCGAAGAGCTACACACGCGGTAAGCAGGAGGTCGTGGTGTTGCGCGACCTCGATCTCAGCATCGAACAGGGCGATTTTGCCGCGTTGATGGGGCCCTCGGGTTCCGGGAAGACGACCCTGCTGAACCTCATCGGCGGTCTCGATCAGCCGACCTCCGGCAGCATCACCGTGGCGGGACAGCAGCTCGAAAAGCTGAACTCCAAGTCGCTCGCGAAATGGCGCGCCGAGAAGATCGGCTTCGTATTCCAGTTCTACAACCTGCTGCCGGTGTTAACGGCGCAGCGCAACGTGGAACTGCCGCTGTTGCTGACGAAGCTTTCTGCCGCCCAACGGAAGAAAAATGCCGCGACAGCGCTTCAGATCGTCGGCCTTGAAGACCGCGCCGGTCATAAGCCGGGCGAGCTTTCCGGCGGCCAGCAGCAGCGCGTGGCCATTGCCCGTGCGCTCGTTGCC
>CAZLDA010000077.1:8629-10317 GCA_964557875.1 uncultured Pseudomonadales bacterium
TGATCTGCGACGAACCCACGGGCGACCTCGACCGCGATACGGCCGATGAAATTCTCGACCTGCTGGCGCTGCTGAATCGCGAACACGGTAAGACCATCGTCATGGTCACGCACGATCCGAAAGCGGCGGATCATGCGCGACACGTGCTGCATCTCGACAAGGGCCGGCTCGTGGAGGAAGCACACGCGTGAGTTTCGTCTCGCTGATCTGGGCGGGCCTTTTCAGGCGCCGCACGCGGACGGTGCTGACGCTGTTCTCGATCATCGTGGCGTTTCTGCTGTTCGGGCTGCTGCGCAGCATCGCGGACGCATTCACCGTCGGCGTCGACGTGGCCGGTGTCGACCGACTGATCGTGCAGCCGAAGTATTCGATCATCGACGGCCTGCCGATTCGTCATTTGAACCCGATCCGTTCGGTGCCCGGGGTCGCGATGGCGACTCATTACAGTTGGTTCGGGGGCATCTATCAGGAGCGCAAGAACTTCTTTCCGAAGTATCCGGTGGTTCCGAAAGAGTGGTTTGTCGCGTACCCGGAGCTGCGCATCGACCCGGCGCAGCTCGAGGCGTTTGCGAACACGCGCACCGGGGTCGTCGTCCCGGTGGAGATGGCGGCCAAGTACGGTTGGAAGCTCGGCGACAAGATTCCGATCGAGGCCGACATCTGGCCGAGAAAGGATGGAACGCGACTGTGGGAATTCGACTTGGTCGGTGAGTACCAGGCGCCGTCGGGCGGCTTCGGACAAAACGCATTCCTGCTCAACTACGACTATTTCGACGAGGCGCGCCAGTTCGGACAGGGCGAAGTCGGCTCGTTTGTCGTCCGTGTCAGCGATCCGACGAAGGCGGCCGAAGTGGCACGCTCGATCGACGCGGTCTTCGAAAATTCCTCCAACGAGACGCGCACGGCCACCGAAGCCGAGGTGGCTCGGCAGTTCGCCAATCAGATCGGCGACATTGGCCTGATGATGGGAGGCATCCTCGGTGCCGTGTTCTTCACGATCATCCTGCTCACCGGAAACACGATGGCGCAGGCGCTGCGGGAACGAGTGCCGGAACTGGCCGTGCTCAAGACGCTCGGATTCAGCGATGCGCTCGTCTCGTTGATCGTGCTCGGCGAAGCGGTGTTGCTGTGCGCCGTGGGCGGTGGCATCGGCCTCGGGATCGCGACGCTGCTCGCGCCGGGTATCGCGCGCGGCATCAAGGACATCCTGCCGAGCTTCGAAATCGTCTGGCAGACGATTGCGGCGGGGCTCGCCATAGCGTTGCTGTTGGGGCTCGTCGTCGGTGCGGTGCCGGCGCTGACCGCGCGGAAGTTGCGCATCGTCGACGCGCTGAGGGAACGCTGAGATGCTCGAACAGGTCCGCGAGATCACGCTGATGAATCTACGCAACTTGCCATCGCGACTCGGATCGTCGTCGGTGATCGTCGTCGGCATCGCTGGGGTGGTGGCGGTGCTCGTGTCGATCCTCGCGATGGCGACCGGATTTCGTGCCGCGCTCGAATCGACCGGGGCGCCCGATCGCGCGATCGTGTTGCGCGGCGGCTCGGGCGGAGAACTGTCGAGCGGCATGAGTCAGGAGTCGGTGAACATCGTCTCGCAGATGGAAGGCATCGTCGTGGCGAGTGGCGAGCTGTATACGATTGCAGACGTGCCCAAGCGTAGTAACGGGACGCCGGCCAATCTGGTC
>CAZLDA010000078.1:0-2768 GCA_964557875.1 uncultured Pseudomonadales bacterium
GGGAGGGAGATGACTCATGGTCAGTCGGATGAGCGATGGGGTTGCGCGTATCCGACGTGGGAAGCAGTCTCTCAAACAGATGTTTCGACGTGATTTCCGCACCCGTTTCGCACTGCAACAATGTGTAACTCCGTGTCGCAGAGCGTGTTGCAGACGACTGGGGTTTCCGCGGCGTTCAGCCCGCCCTTACACTCTCGCCTCCATTCGACGGACGAGCATCGTGGATTTCAACGACACACCGGCTGAAGCCGCGTTCCGAAAAGAAGTGCGCAGTTTCCTCGATGCGCACGCCCCGCCACGCACGGACCCGACGGAATCTGCCTTCCCGGAAGGCCGCGAAGACGGCGAGGCCGTTGCGATTGCCAAAGCGTGGCAAGCCACCTTGTTCGACGCGGGCTGGGCGTGTCTCAGCTGGCCGAAAGAGTTCGGCGGCCGTGGCGCTGCCCCCATCGAGCGGGTGATCTGGAGTCAGGAAGTCAGCCGCTACGTCACCCCCGATGGCTTTTTCGTGATCGGCCAGGGCATGTGCGGACCCACGCTGATGGCCTACGCAACCGATGAACAAAAGCGCCACTATCTGCCGGCGCTCGCGCGCGGCGACGACATCTGGTGTCAGCTGTTCAGCGAACCGGTCGCCGGTTCGGATCTCGCCGGTATCAAAACCCGCGCCGAGCGCGTTGGCGACGATTGGGTGGTGAACGGCCAGAAGATCTGGACCAGCGGCGCGCACTATTCCGACTTCGGCATCATCGTCACGCGCACCGATCCGAACGTGCCGAAACACAAAGGGCTGACCATGTTCTTCATTGACATGAAGAGCCCCGGCATCGAGATCCGCCCGATCAAACAGATCAACGGAGATCGCGCCTTCAACGAGGTGTTTTTCACTAATGTGCGCGTTCCCGACAGTCAGCGGCTCGGCGCCGTGGGAAGCGGCTGGCAGGTTTCGCTGGTGACGCTCATGAACGAGCGGCTCGCGGTCGGAGGCAGCCTGGCCACGAGCGTCGATCCGATGCTCGAACTCGCCGCTGCGATGAAGATCGACGGCAAACCGGCAATACAGAACGACGCTGTGCGCGAGAAGATCGCGACGTGGTACGCGCAGTTGGCGGGGCTCAAATACACCGGGTTCAGAATGGTGTCGGCTTTGTCGCGGGGCGCAACGCCCGGCCCAGAAGCGTCGATCAGCAAGGTGGTGGTCGCGCGGATGAATCAGGACATGGCGAATTTCGCACTCGACCTGCAAAGCCTCGGCGGCGTACTCGATTCACCGAAGCTGAGCGCGATGCACAATCAGTTCCAGCGTCAGTTCATGCGTTCGCCGGCCAACCGCATCGAAGGCGGTTCCGACGAGATCCTGCGCAATATCATTGCCGAGCGAGTGCTCGGACTGCCCGCGGACATCCGCGTCGACAAAGACCTGCCGTTCCGCGACGTCCCAAAGAACTGAACGCGTCGGAAAACCGTGCACAGCGCACAGTTCTGGGCGTGATTCGATCGTCCTAGTGTGAAGCGATGGGCAGCCGCACCAGGGGCAACGGCCTAACGTGACGCATCGCCCTCGGGGAACGCTGTCATGGCTACGGTCATTGGTCCACGTGTGCTGTTTGCGATTGCTGTCGCCTCGCTGTTCGCTTGCGCTACACCGAGCGACGTAAGCGAGGATCGCCAACTGTTCAGCGCAGAAAATCGGGTCTCTCAACTCGAGCAGGCGATCGGCCAACGATCGGCACGGATGCAGAGCCTGAATCAGGAAATGCGCCAGATCGTCGATGCGTTGACGGCGCCGGACACCGATACGACGAATCGCCTGTTCCTGATGGAGCGCACGCGATCGATCGCCGAAGAACAGGCGCGACTACAGACGGACATTCAGCGGTTGAACACCGAAATCGCGGCCAAACGCGCCGAGCTTGAAACGTTGCGGCATTCGCTGACGGCCAGCTCCTGATACGGCTCCGATCATGGAACGGCAAGCGCCGGTACCCTCGCCGGCGCTACACTCGTATCACATGCAGAACGCGGCCAGCTTGTTGCCGTCGGGATCCCTGAAGTAGCCGCCGTGGAAGCCGCTGTCGCCACGCGGACCCGGTGCACCTTCGTCTTTTGCACCGAGCTGCATCGCCTTCGCGTGAACCTTCTTCACCGCTTCTGGTGAGCCGACGTTGAGCGCCACCATCGTGCCGTTGCCCACACTCGCCTTCTTGTCGTCGAACGGCTTGCACACCGCCAGCATCGGCTGATCGGGCTGAGTTCCCCAACCCACCATGCGATCGCTGTCCATGAAGCGGGTTGCTCCGATTTCGCCGAGCAGTGCGTCGTAGAACGCCGCGCTGCGTTTCAGATCGTTGGTTCCCAGGGTCACATAACCGATCATCGTGAATCTCCTCTCGTTGATGTGTCGGGTCGCGGATTGTAGTACGGCTCGATTGTCGTGAGATCAGGGCCGATCCACTTCATCCATCACGACGTCGGCCCATTCGTTGGCCGGCGCGTCGTACTCGATGCGCAGCACCTTGCACGGCAGCGACTTCATCCAGAACTGATGCAGCATATGGCTGCGTTGCTCGAAACCGGCCGTGTCGTAGCGGCGTGCCCATTCGATGAATGTCTTGCTCTGTTCGTGCATGTCGCCGCCGACTTCGACGCGCGCGCCGTGACGTTCTCGCTCGCGCGCGAGCAGTCGCCGCATACGAAGCTCCGGATCGATTCTCAGATAGACGGCCAACGTGAATTGACTCACCAGGGCGTCGCCCCAACCGATCATC
>CAZLDA010000078.1:2868-10308 GCA_964557875.1 uncultured Pseudomonadales bacterium
CGCTGTCGAAGAAACGCACGCTGAGCCGCTCGGCGATTGTGCGCCCGAGCGTCGTCGTACCTGAACCCGACGCACCGAAAATGTGAATCCTGACCGGCAGCGCCATCGTTGGCTCGTCAGATCTTCAGGATGCCGCGACGCGGCGTTGCAGTGCCATCAATCTCCGACAGTATCGGTGCACCGGCGCCTCGAAGCGCTTCGCGATGCTGGTTGATCGGGGCGCGGCACGACAACTCCTCCGGATAGCGATCGTCGAGGTACTGGCAGATCACCGAAGATTCGGCCAGCGTCACGCGGTCGTCGATCAGCACGGGAATCCGTCTTACGATCGAGTCGCACTGGCAAACGTTGCGTGGTTGCCGCACGCTTACGCGACCTTGGTAGCGGATCGGCGAATGAAACTGGCAATCAGGTTGATCGGCGGATTGTTGGTCGTCGTAGTCATTTTGTTCGTCGGTCAGATTCTCGCGTCGGAGAGCGGCGAGGTCGTCGTGGTCACCACTACCGATGCCAGCGGGGCGCAGCACGAGACGCACCTCTGGATCGTCGAAAGCGATGGCTACTCATGGTTGCGATCGGGTTCGCCGAAGTCGGGCTGGTACTCGCGACTGAAGGAAACGCCGACACTCGAACTCGAACGCAACGGCGTTAGGACGCAGTACACGATAACGGCGGTGCCGGCAAAACGCGCAGAGCTGAACGCGTTGATGCGCAAGAAGTACGGCTGGGCCGACGCCTACATCGAGTTCTTCATTTCGCGCGCGGAAGCGGTGCCGATCAGGCTCGATCCGCGTCCACCCGAGGCTTAGTCGGCACTGCCGATTCGTTCGAGAATCCACGCTTCGACTTGCTCCGCAGTCCGCTCCGGCGCGACGCCGGACGTATTGAAGACGTCGATCGGCGGCGCCGCTGTGTAGTTCTCGAACCATGCGTTGAATCGCAATTGTTCAGCCACAAACTCGCCCCTTCCCGCGCCTCGCCATTCGGCACGCGCGTGCAACCGATCGCGAAGGTCATCGTCGGCGCAGGTCAGCGCGAGGTAATGCACGGCCGAGAAGTACCTGCGCTCCACGCACGGTTCGATGTTGTCCGGCACACCGAAGCCTGCACCAAACAACACGACCGGACGCCGCGACTGCGCGATGTTTCTGGCGACGCGCAGCCATGTTTCGAAGAACTCGCGATAGTTCGTGGTCGGATCATTGAATTCGCGCCGCCACAAAATGTCGGCATCCAATAACACCGCTTGAGTGACCACGCCGGTGAGCAAGCCACACACGCGCGACTTGCCTGCACCGCTTGCGCCCGAAACGATCAACAGCGGCGAGTAAACGAAACGATGTCGATGCCCGCAGTCGGGACAGATTGCATCCGGACCGAGAGGGTCGACGCGCTTGTCGGCGCGATATGATCCACAGCGTTCACAAACGTTGATCACGTCTTCATGCCCACGAGCGCTGCGAGTTCGTCGACGACTTCCATCGGGCGCTTCCCGTCGGTGTCGATGCGATGCGCGAACGCGTCGTTTGTGGAGTGAGCGCGGCACGCAGCCAGTGCACGTGGATACACCCACTCTCCCTCGCTGCTCGTCGGCGAAACGCCACGTGTAGCCAATCGTTCCCTCACAGTCGCTTCGGGTGCTACCAGGCAGACGTGCACAACACGACATCCCCCGCTCGTGAGCGCGCGTCGTAATACGTCTAGCAACTCGAGATCGAGCGACACTGGAACAATCAACGGGCGCGCTACGCGCGCGTGGAGACGCATGAAAAATATGTTGAGGGCGCGCCACACGGGCGAGGTCCGATAGTCGTCGAGCTTCGCAGCAGAACCCGGGAACCAGTGCGGCAATCGCCGCAGCACGTACCCGATCCGTTCCGGGTCGTACATCCGGCTGCCCTTAACGCGCTGGTGAAAAGCGCTTGCCACCGTCGATTTGCCGACACCGAAGGCACCGTTGATCAACACGACGCATGGCTCGTTCGCTGCGCTGCCGTATAAACGCGAAGACACGCTAGCGCTCCACCGCCGGGCCATGGCGGTTTCGACGCTTCTGATGCCGTCCCGTACGGATTTGCGGGCTGGATGGTGTGGACCGGCCATGGGTACAACCGACCACAGCCCTGATTTCACGCGGCTTTCCGCCCGATCCATCATGATTTGTTGCGACCTGATCGAACAATTTTGCTGCGGTGCAGAAAAAGTTGTTGACGAGGGTGCGGCCAGCCGGTATCTTCGCGTCCGTTTATTGCAGTGCACCAATGCACAGGAGCCCCAAATGAGTGTTATCGAGCGCAGCCAGTCCTTCGTAAAAGACATGAACGAACTGAACGTCAAAGCCGTTACCAAGTACTTCGAGATTCAGCGCGAAGCCATCGAGCAGTTCGTCGGTGCGAACCGCGCCCGCTTCACCGCTCTGCGCGAAGTAAAGGGTCTCGAAGACCTCGTCACCGCACAGCGCGAATACTACGCCGCGGTTCAAAAGAACGTCGCTGACAGCGTTAAGAAGCAAGCCGACCTCGTCCGCGAGAACTTCGAAACGTCCGGCAAGCTGGTTCGTGAGCTCTTCAATCGCGACACGGTCGGCCAGGCCTAATCGACTCTGGTTGATCTGACTCGAATAGAGTCTGACGGGCGGAGCGATCCGCCCGTTTTTTTTGAGCGCTCGCCTAGGGTTTTTTCTGCCCTCGCGGGGGCGGGGCGAGCACGTTACGCTTCGGCAAGGCCGCGGGCCACGTATCCTCGGCCAATCACTGGGAGGACACGACCATGCAGCAACTCACCGGAATGGACGCGTCGTTTCTGTATTTCGAAACGCCGCGCACGCCGATGCACATCGGCAGTATTCAGATTTACGACCAGGCCTCGCTGCCCGGTGGCGTGCAGGGCTTCAAGACGATCCTGCGTCACATCGAAGAGCGGCTGCACGGCGCGCGCACGTTTCGCCAGAAGCTCGTGAACGTTCCGTTCGGCCTCGACCATCCGTACTGGATCGAAGACAAGGATTTCGATCTCGAGTTTCACGTCCGCCACATTCGGCTGCCGCAGCCGGGTGACTGGCGTCAGCTGTGCATTCAGGCGGCGCGTCTGCATTCGCGTCCGCTCGACTTATCGAAGCCGTTGTGGGAATTCACGGTGATCGAAGGTCTCGAGAACATTCCAGGCCTGCCGAAAGACTGCTACGCGATCGTCAGCAAAGTACATCACGCATGTGTCGACGGCGTTTCGGGCATCGACATGACGCAGGCCATTCACGATCTCGATCCCAAGAACCCGACGATCAAACCGGCCACGACACCGTGGCGCGGTGAAGAAGAACCGAACCCGCTCGAATTGATCACGCGCGCCTCGATCAACAACGCGCTGCAGCCGTTCCGATTCGCCGAAGTGCTGGCGCGCACCATCCCTGCAATGGGTCGGCTGTCGCAGGGCGTCGCGCAACGACGCTTCAATGCCACCAAGCCGGTGCCTCGAACGCGCTTCAATGGAACCGTTACCGCGCATCGTACCGTCGAAGGTCGCAGCTTCGATCTCAAAGAAGTACGCGCCATCAAGTCGAGCGTGCCGGGTGCCACGATCAATGACGTCGTGTTGGCCGTGTGCGGCGGTGCGTTGCGCGCGTATCTGTTGGCGAAGAACGAATTGCCGCAGGACTCCCTGATTGCGATGGCGCCGATCTCTGTCCGCAGCACCGATCAGCGCGGCGCGCTGGGTAATCAGGTTGCCGCCATGAACGTTGCGATCGGCACGCACATTGCCGATCCAATCGAACGCCTCAATGCAGTTCACGCCGATGCAATGGCGTCGAAGGAAATGACGCAGGCGGTCGGCGCGAAACTGATGACCGACTACTCGCAGTTCATTCCGTCGACCACCGCTTCACTCGCCGCGCGTCTTTACACGAACCTCGGCATGGCCAATCGAACGAATCCCGCGTTCAACTGCGTCATCACGAACGTGCCCGGGCCGCAGGTGCCGCTGTTCTGCGCCGGCGCGAAGATGGTCGCGCAATATGGTCTGGGTCCCGTCTTTGACGGTATGGGTTTGATCTTCCCGGTCGTCAGCTATTGCGGCCGCATCACCATCTCCGCCACGTCGTGCCGCGAAATGCTGCCCGACCCGGAGTTCTTCGCATTGTGCATTCAACAGAGCTACGACGATCTGAAAGCCGCGACGCTGGGCAAGATGTCGCAGGCGGTTGCCGCGGAGGCTTGAGCATCATGGCGCGCCCACGTGTTCTGATCACCGGTGCCTCTTCCGGCATCGGCGCCGAGTTCGCGAGGCGATTCGCGGCGAACGGCTACGACCTGATCCTCGTCGCGCGCCGCCAGGACCTGCTCAACGCGCTGCGCGACGAGCTCGCGGCAACCGGCGCCGAAGTGCTGGTCATTACGAAAGACCTGTCGCTCAAGACTTCAGCGAAGTCGCTGTATCAGGACGTGAAGAGCTGCAACCTGACGGTCGATGTTTTGGTGAACAACGCAGGCTTCGCCTACGGCGGTGCGTTCACTGCGATGGAAGCGGAAGCCGTGCCGCGCATGGTGCTGCTGAACGCCGCAACGCTCGCGACGCTGACGCGGCTGTTCGTTACCGACATGGTGGCGCGCGGGTCCGGTCGCATCCTGAACATCTCGTCGCTGTCGGCATTTCAAGCCGTGCCGAGCATGACGTTGTATGCAGCAACCAAGGCGTTCGTTCTGTCGTTCACCGAAGGTCTCGCCGAAGAACTGCGTGGTACCGGCGTCACCGTCACCGCGTTGTGTCCAGGCCTCACCGATACCGACATGGTTCACGACATCTCGGGCGCCGGATCAATGCCCGAAGTGCCGTCGTTCATGATCAGCGACGTGAAAACAGTGGTGAAGGAAGGTTACGACGCCTGCACGAACGGCGAAGTGGTACGCGTGCCCGGCCTCGCGAACCAGATCTCCGCGATGTGGAGTCAAACCCAACCGCGCTGGCTGGTGCGCACGTTGGGTGGAATGATCGGCCGGCAGCTGTTGCGACCCTAGACGCTTTGACCCTAGACGCTTTTCAGAGAGATGCTCGTTAGAGATCGATCCAACCGAACCCGTCGCGCTGCGTAGCGAAGCGCAATCGCGGCAATCGACGGCGCAGATCGGCAAACGCATTGCCGAGGCTTTGCGCGCAGTTGTTCTGTTCGCTGATGTGGCCGACCACCACCTCGCGCAGCGAGTCGGAACCGATCTCATCCAGCAGGGCCACTGTCTGCTCGTTAGAGAGGTGGCCCAGCTCACTCGCGATGCGCCGCTTCAGTTGTGGCGGATACGTACCGCTCCACAACATTTCGCGATCGTGATTCGCCTCCACCAGCAAGGCATTACAACGCCGGTAGACTTCGCTCACGTGCGGCGTGATGTAGCCGAGATCGGTCAACACGCCGATTCGCACACCGGCACCGTCGAATACGAACTGCGTCGGCTCACGGGCATCGTGCGGCACAGGCACGGGCGTTACCAGAACACCATCGATCTCGAAGCTCGTCTGCGAATTGAAGGTGCGCAGGTCGAGTTCATCCCAACCGTTCACGCCGCGCCGCGTTCCATGCGACAGATAAACAGGCAGACGATGATGCCGAGCCAACACGGCAACGCCCTGCATGTGATCGCTGTGTTCATGCGTTACGAGGATCGCCGAAAGGTCTTCGGGGCGCAGACCGAGGCGCGCGAGCCGCGCGCGCGTCTGTCGCAGTGTGAAGCCGCAGTCGACCAACAAGTGAATGCCGTCGAGCGAGACAATCGTGCCGTTGCCGCGACTGCCGCTGCCGAGCGACGCGAGAGCCGCGCCCCTCCCAGGCGCAGGAAGGGGCGCAAGAAGGATGGGTAACTGTTCGGCCGCCGCTATGTCGCGAACTCGCGAATCATGATGAGGATCTGTTCCGCCGTGTCCGAGTTGGTGCGCTGACCGTTGTCGTCGAACACGGTCAGGTCGTAACCCGGCTGCTGCGGCGCCATCAGAATGGTGACCTTGCGTTTGTGTTCGCTGCGGAACCAGCGCGTCCAGATCGATGGCCGTTCTTCCTGATTCAGCATCTGGTCCGTAACCGTCACGTAAAACACACCTGCCGATCGGTCCACGTCGGTGACCTCGAGCTTCGCTTCGTGCAGGGCCTGATTCACCGTGGCCCACGCGCGTTCGAAATCGAGATTGAGTCGCAGAACCGGCAAGTCCGTCGCGTCGCGCTGCAAATCGGCCTTGCTCTGAGTACTGATGTTGCGCGCCACGAACGAGATACTGGCGTCTGCCACGTTCGCCGCAATGTAGCCGCCCATTTCATTCAGCAATTGCGTTTCCACCTCGGCAATGTCGGATTGCGAAGGCATGACGTCTTCACGCGGCATCGACTTGCTGTCGTTTTCATAGCGCAGATGGATCTCGGTGCTGCGGTCGCGAATGCCGGGTTCGACAAGCACGCGCACGCGGTCGCGTCCGGTGGTGACGCCGGCGCTGTGTTTGCCGTCGCTGATCGACAACCTAACGACGTCGCGCGCGGCGGCGCTCGAAATCGTCAGCCACTCGGTATCGATGCGGCCGGTTTGTGGTTGTTCCAGTTCGACGGCCACACCGTTGTCGGCGAAAAACTGCTTCACCTTCGGCCAAACCACTGCGGGCGCCTGCGGAATGAGCAGCCAGCGCTGATCGCCGAGCTTCTGGATCTTCACACCCTCGGCTTCCTCGCGCGCGTAGATCGCTTCGGGTCGCGGTGCGCCACCTTCGAAGTTGACGTGCCGCTGGTTCGAAGAGATCGCCGGAATCGCCATCGTGTTCTGAATTGCGGTGCTCGACAGATCTTCGGGAACGACCAGCGGCGGACCTTCCGTCGCCTTCAGATAATCGCCGGATCGATCGACGAAAAACCCTTTGTCGTCGCTCATCCAACCGCAGCCGACGAGCAACGTCGCGCAGATTGCCAGCGCCGAGCGAAGAACCGGTCGAATCACGCGATTGCTCCGACAGCGCGCAGACGGCGTTCGAGTTCAGGCCTATGCACTTGCGACATCGGCAGTAGCGGCAGGCGGATGCCGGTGTCGATCTTGCCCATCAGGTGGAGCGCCCACTTCGTGGGTTGTGGGCTCGATTCGACGAAGAGAATCTGGTGTATCGGCTGCAGCCGAGCATCGATTTCCTTCGCGGTAGCTTCGTCACCGTCGAGATACGCCGAAACGAACTGCGCCATCTCATGCGGCAGAACATTTGCCGTTACCGAGATGGTGCCCACTGCGCCGCGCCGCATCGCGTCGAGCGTCTGCGCATCTTCACCACACAGAATGACGAACCCCGGCGGAGTACAGGCGCGGATCTGCGTAACTCGCTCTACGTCGCCGCACGCTTCTTTGATGCCGATGATGTTGTCGATCGAAGACAGGCGTCCGACCGTCTCGGCCTTCATGTCGCACGCGGTTCGCGCCGGCACGTTGT
>CAZLDA010000079.1:0-10307 GCA_964557875.1 uncultured Pseudomonadales bacterium
ATAGGCGCGGTGCTCGACGGTGAGTTCACGGTAGAACACCGCTTCCTGCTCGATGCGACGGTTTACCGCGCCGGCCAGCGGGTAGGCGGATCGTCCGCCTTGAACGACGTCGTCGTACACGCCGGAACGATGTCGCGGATGATGGAGTTCGCGTTGCACATCGATGACAAGTTCGTTTACGACCAACGTTCCGACGGTCTGATCGTGGCCACGCCAACCGGTTCGACGGCCTACGCGCTGTCCGCGGGCGGACCGATCATGCACCCGAGCCTCGATGCGATCGTGGTGGTGCCCATGTTTCCCCATACGCTGACGTCCCGTCCGCTGGTGGTGCCGAGTGCATCGCGAATCAAAATCGTGGTCGGTGCAACCACGTCGACGAACCAGCAGATCAGTTGCGATTCCCAGGTCGATATCGGCGTTCAACCCGGCGACGAAGTGCACATTCAGAAATGCACGCATGCGCTCAAGCTCCTGTACTCGCGCCAGCACAGCTTCTATCAGGCGTGCCGCAGCAAACTCGATTGGGCGTCGCGGCTGGGAGGTCCGGTGAAGCCGGAATAGCCGCGCAGTTTCCTACATCGGCGGATGGTCGATGTCGGTGACGATGCCCGGATCGTCGACAACAACGCGTCGAACCTCCTTCGCATGTGCATCGACCACCGAACGCGCGCCGCGGTCACCCGTCAGTGCAATCAACTCGGCGAAGTACTCGCGGGAAAATCCCACCGGGTGGCCGGGCGTGTCTCCCAGCATGGGCACGACCAGACACGGTTCCCTTTCGAGCCGCGCGGCGTCCATCGTCGCTTTCAGCGTTCGCAGCGTTTCGGGGCGGATGTAGGGCATGTCGCCGAGTCCCAGAAAAACGTAGTCCCAATCGACCACGGCGCGGACGCCGTCGGCAATGCTTGCACCCATGCCGAGGTGCGCATGACTGGTCGGTACGATGATGGGCAATTGCCGACCGAACGATTCGCCGATCAGTCGCGTCAGGGAGCTGTCGCTATTGCGCACCACCACAGCGACGTTGGCAAATGCACTGCGATAGGAGCGCAGCGTCGCAATGAGCAGCGGTTCGTGCTTCACCTGGAAAACGCGCTTGTCGCTGCCGAACCGGCGCGAGAAACCGGCGGCAATGACCAGCGCGCCGCTGGTCACGCGGCGGAGGAGGTGAGCCCTGCCTGCGGCGCCCCAGTGGACGCGATTGCAGCCAGGTGGGCATGAACCTGTTTTTCGCGCTGCTTTCTAACGGCGGTGATCTCGGCCAGTATCGCGATCGCGATTTCGGGCGGCGTCTTGCTGCCGATCGGCAAACCAATCGGTGCACGCAGGCGTGCGAGTTCCGCGTCCGTGACGTCGAGCAGTTGAAGGCGCTTGCGACGTCCTGCTGACGTCTTCACCGAACCCATCGCGCCTACATAGAACGCCGGCGTCTTCAACGCTTCCATCAGCCCCATGTCGTCGATGCGCGGGTCGTGCGTTAGCGCAACTATCGCCGATGCGGCATCGTTTGCGTACGCCTTCACGGCGTCATCGGGCATGTCCGTGACGCCGCGCGCGCCGGCCACGCCGAAGTCCTTGAGCAACTTCTCGCGCGGGTCGCATACGGTGACGGCGTAGTCGAGCATCTGCGCCATTTCGGCGAGGTACTTCGACACCATTCCGGCGCCAATGATGAACAGCTGAAAGCGTGGTCCGTAGGTTTGCCGCAGCACGGACGAAATCTCGTCGTACACCGGTTCTTCGTGTGCTTCGACTTGTTCGATCGAACTGGTGCCGCGCTTGACGTCGACAGTGCGGCGAATTCGGCCGCGATGCACCAGTCGATCGTCGATCCTGCGCAGCTGATCGAGATGTGTTGTTGCGGACAGCGGTTCCACGACGATGTCGAGGTGGCCGCCGCAGGGAAGGCCGAAGCGTTCCGTTTCTTCTGCCGTGATGCCGTAACGGTAGTATTGAGGGGCGGCGCTCGCGAGTGCACCGCTCGTGAGTTTTTCGAGCAGATCGTCCTCGACACAGCCGCCCGACAACGATCCGGCAACCTGACCGCGAACGTTACACGTGAACAACGAGCCTACCGGGCGCGGCGACGACCCCCACGTTTTCACCACGGTTGCGAGCCAACAGGTTTCCCCGGCTTCGAGCCAGATCCGCGCCTGGCTCAGTACTTCGTGATCGGCAGCTTGCATGGCGGTGTGACGTGCACTTAGGGTGAGGCGAGTTTACACCACATTCCGAGGTTGTCCGCGCAGTGGGTAACGTTCGAGCGCTGACGCTGGGATCCGACGTCGATCTGGCGATGTTCTGTGCATATCTCTCACAGCAGCACATCGGCCATCGTGTGTTCGAGGAGCAGGGCCGGCAGATCCTCGAGGTGGCGAACGAAGCCGATGCGAGTCGTGTGCGCACCGACTACGAAGCGTGGCGCGACGGACGCCTGGCGCTGCAGTGGCTGCCGCGGCCGACCCGCGCGAAAACTCCGTGGAGCGCGGCCCTTCGCCGTTACCCGGTAGTCAGCGTTCTGATAGGCCTTGCGCTGGCGTGCTTTCCGGCGACGTTCTCGCTCGACTCCGGATCGCTCGGACCGTTGTTGCCCTGGCTCACGATCGTGCCAGTTACGGGTGTCGACGGGAATTTGCGATTTGGATCGTTGCAGAGCGCACTGACGAACGGTGAAGTGTGGCGACTCGTCACACCGGTTCTCATCCACTTCGGCGTTGCACACCTCTTGTTCAACGTCGCGATCGTGGTCGAATTCGGCCGCCGCATCGAGCGGGCCGCCGGTTCCGCGTGCCTGCTCGCCTTGACGCTGCTGATTGCCGTGCCGGGCAACGTTGCGCAGTTCCTCGTGAAGTCGATGCCGTTGTTCGGCGGCCTCTCCGGAGTTGCATATGGTTTGTTCGCATACGTGGTTGTGCGCGGCCGCTTTGATTCGGCACCGGCGTGGCGGGTGCATCCATCGTTCAGCATCGGCGTCGTCGTCATTCTGGTGCTGATGAGCAGCGGAGTAACCGAAGCGTTCGGACTGTACATCGCCAATACGGTGCACTGGGTCGGGCTCGCGGCGGGGGCAGTGGTAGCGGCGGTGTGGCGTCCGACACGATCCGAAGCGGCAAATGCAGTTTGAGATCATCGAGCCGCTGGGCAGCGGTGTGCTGCGCGGTATGGATTGCATACCGGGTACGCCGGTGCGCTACTCACTGGAACTCGATGGCGGAGTACTCCCCTTGAACGAACTGTTGGGTCGTACGCTGGCCATACGGTTCGATGGACGCATCACTTGCCAGTATTGCGGCGCGATCACGCGCAAGAGCTACGGCGACGGCTACTGTTATCCCTGTTTCAAAACGCTGGCGCGTTGCGATTTGTGCGTAGTAAGCCCTGATCGTTGCCACTACGCGGCGGGTACGTGCCGCGAACCGCAGTGGGGCGAGAGCTTCTGCATGCAGCCGCACCTCGTTTATCTGGCGAACTCCGCCGGCGCGAAGGTGGGCATTACCACACCGGCCAATGTGCCGATGCGCTGGCTCGACCAGGGAGCTACTCAGGCCGCCGTCATCGTGCACACGCAAAGCCGTTTTCAGGCGGGTTGTGTCGAAGCGGCGCTGGCGCAACATGTCAGCGATCGAACGGAGTGGCGTAGTCTGGTCGGTCGCGACGCGCAGGAACTGGATCTCGTGGTGCTGTGCGATCAGTTGCGCCGCCAGGCGGTGCGCTCGCTCGCGGCGCTGGACGAACGTTTTCCGGGCGCTCTGCAGTGGGTCGAGCAACCGGCGCCGCTACGATTCGAATATCCGGTGATGAGTTACGCCGGGCAGCCGGTTGGTCTGACGCTCGAACCCGGCGTCGCAATCGGCGGCGCGTTGCTCGGTATCAAGGGTCAATACCTCATGTTCGACAACGGCGTGTTCAACGTACGTCGCCATACCTCTTATCATGTCGAAGTGGCGCGAGCGGCCGACGTCGCGCCCGACGAACGCGGTCAAATGGAGCTCTTCTGATGAAGGATGCACAACCAAAAGCAATCCGGCTGTCGGAGTATCGACCACCCGACCACACGATTACCGATACGCGACTCGAATTCGATCTCGGCGACGGCGTCACGCAAGTGACCTCGCACCTCAGCGTGAAGCGCATGGGAACATCGTCGACGCTGCGGCTCGACGGCCAGGAACTCGAACTCGTCTCCGTTGCAGTGGAAGGCCGATCGCTGACCAGCAACGAGTATCAAACCGACGACGACTCGCTGACGTTGTTCGATCTTCCGGAATCGTGCGAACTGACCATCGTCACGCGCATTCATCCCGAACAGAACGTCGCGCTCGAAGGGTTGTACAAGTCGGGCGGCCGATCCGGCGGCATGTATTGCACGCAGTGCGAAGCGGAAGGGTTCCGCAAGATCACCTACTACCTCGATCGTCCCGACGTGCTCTCGAGGTTCACCACCACCGTCGTTGCCGACCCGGCATACCCGGTGCTTCTTTCGAACGGCAATCTCATCGACGAACACGTGCGCCCCGACGGGCGTCGCAGCGTTACTTGGCAGGATCCGTTTCCGAAACCGAGCTATCTGTTCGCGCTCGTTGCCGGTGATCTCGCACTGTTGCGCGATGAGTTCCTCACCGCGTCCGGCCGCCGCGTGGAACTGCGCATCTATTCGGAACCGCACAACATTTCGCAATGTGACTACGCGATGGGTGCGCTGAAGCGCGCGATGCGCTGGGACGAAGAGGTGTACGGCCGCGAATACGACCTCGACATCTTCATGATCGTCGCCGTCGAAGACTTCAACATGGGCGCGATGGAGAACAAGGGGCTGAACATCTTCAACACGTCGTGCGTGTTGGCCAGTCCCGATACGGCCACCGATCTCGCGTATCAGCACGTCGAGGCGGTGGTTGCACACGAGTACTTTCACAACTGGTCCGGCAATCGCGTAACGTGCCGCGACTGGTTCCAGCTGAGCCTCAAGGAAGGTTTCACGGTATTTCGCGACGCTGAGTTCTCATCCGACATGAATTCGCGAACCGTGAAACGCATCGAGGACGTGAATCAGCTGCGCACGCTGCAGTTCGCCGAAGACGCGGGTCCGCTCGCGCATCCGATTCGGCCGGATACGTACATCGAGATTTCGAACTTCTACACGACCACGGTGTACGAGAAGGGCGCCGAAGTGGTCGGCATGATCCACACGCTGCTCGGGCCGGAACGGTTCCGCCGCGGCACCGATCTGTACTTCCAACGACACGACGGCGCCGCGGTCACCACCGAGGACTTCGTCCGCGCAATGGAAGAAGCGAACGGTTTCGATCTGCGTCTGTTCCGCAACTGGTACAGCCAGGCGGGTACTCCGGTGATCACGGTGACCACGCGATTCGCCGACGGGACGCTCGATATTTCGATCGCGCAGCGCTGTCCGCCGACGCCGGGGCAGCCGAACAAGGCGCCGTTCCACATTCCGGTCGCCATCGGCCTGCTCGACCGAAACGGTAAGGAACTGCTCGGCAGAGCGGGCTCGTTCGAAGGATCTGGAGCATCCGTCGAAAGCCGTGCCCGTATCGAAAATCCGCGCGGCGACGGCACGTTGATCGTTCACGTCACCGAACCGAGCATCGGTTTGCGCGTGTCGGGGTTGAAGGAACAACCGGTGTTGAGCGTGCTGCGCGGCTTCTCCGCGCCGGTGAAGGTGGAGTTCACACGACCGAGCGAAGAGTTGCGTTTCCTGGCGCGCTACGACACCGACGGGTTCTCTCGGTGGGACGCGATGCAGTCGTTGCACGCCGAGACGATCGAGCGGATGCGCGGCGGCGCGGCCGATGCGTCGCGAAGCCTTTTGCCGCTGTATCGGGAACTGATAAACGACGCGCTCGCCGTAGATGATCCGGAGCGCACCGCGATGTTCGCCGCGATGCTGGCGGTTCCTTCGGAAAACTATCTCGGCGAGTTGATGCGCGAGATCGACGTCGATGGGCTGCATCGTGCGCGCGACGCTCTGCGCGCCTCGATCGGCGGCGAGCTGTTCGATGGTTGGCTCGACGTGTACCGGCGCAGCGCGTCGAGCGGACCGTATCAACCGGACTCGCGCAGCGTCGGGCGCCGCGCGTTGCGCAATGTCGCACTCGGCTTTCTATGCGCGGCGGGTGCGACCCGTACGACCGATGTTGGACCGCTGTTGCTCGGTCAATACCGTAACGCGGACAACCTCACCGATCGCCTCGCTTCATTGCGCGAGATCGTCAACGCCGAATGGCTCGACGAGCCGGCCCGTGGGGAAGCGATCGCGGATTTCTATGAGCGCTGGTCGGCGCAGAAGCTAGTGATCGATCAGTGGTTCTCGGTTCAGGCCGCGTGCCCCCGCGAGGGCGCGTTGGCGCGGGTCGAGTCGCTGGAACGGCACGCCGACTTCGACGGCCGGAACCCGAACAGACTGCGCGCGCTGTATGGCGCGTTTGCCGGACAGAATCTGGTCAGCTTCCATGCCAGAAACGGCTCGGGTTATCGCTTCCTCGCGGATCGTGTTGCTCGCATCGATCGCGCCAATCCGCAGATCGCGTCGCGCCTTCTGGCGCCGCTGACACGTTGGCGCCGGTACGATGCCGGACGGCGTGCGGCTATGAAGGAAGCGCTGCGCAGCATCGAAGCGTCAGATGCGATTTCGCGCGACGTTTATGAAGTAGTGACGAAAACCCTTCAGGGCGAAGGATAGAGCGCGGGCAATTCGTTGGAGACCGGCGAGCGCGCATTGCGTCTCGCCGCGTCCACGCAGCGTCGAAGCGCTGCCGGGTCGAACGGCTCGGCACCGTCGCGCTGATACAACTGCGCATTCAACGCGTCGACCGCCCTACGGGCGTCCGGGTCTGCAAAGAAGCGCCGAGTTGAATCGACCAGCGGCACCGCATAACGGGCGATCAGCCACTGGTCCAGCGCGGTACGAATCCGCTGCGGATCGCGGCTGTCGCACGCACGGCGAAACGCCGCGTGCGCATCGTTTTCGGCAGTACGCGCATCAACCGGCCGGCGATCCGCCGGTTTGAGGTAGCGCGTTAATATCATAGCGGCAACCCAACCGACCAATACGATTGCGACGGCGACGGCCAACCAGAGGTACATCCTCGACGTGACGCGCTCTACGCCGGCCGGGTGGCGATCGGGGCGTTGGGGGCGTGAGAGCCGGTAGAGCTTGCTTTGCGGTGGGGGCGACTGTGGGTGCCGATGGAGCGGAGGTAGGGTCGCCCGTGATCGTAATCGTGTGCGCCGGCAGCGCGGCTGTACGGACTCGTTGGTTCACGGTATCCCACCAGGTTACGTGCACCTCGGGCAGCGTGACGTCGCCCGGCTGCGTCGCGACCAGGCTGGTCGATTCGATGCGCGTTCCGACTACGCCGCCGCGGGTTTGCGTTTCGCTGAGCTTTGCGGGTTCGGGGTATGCCTTCAACGAATCCGGCAGCGTGAATGACAGGGGTGGAATAGCGGACGATGAATTGCCATCGGCGCGCACGATCAGCGTGCGCTGGCTCGGTGTGCCGGTAGCGAGACCGCGCTCAGGTTCCCCCGGCCAGTCTTCGAGGAGTTCCACATCTATCGCAGGGAGCCACGGTTCGTCGCGCGGGTATTCGGCCGGTATCGGCAGCACTGACACCGTCAGCGTGTCGGAACTGACATCCACCCCGATGCGGCGCCCCATGCCGGAGTCCGCCAACCGCACGCTTCCCGTAACCGTGGCAGCCGGTATCGTGAGATCGCCGCTGCGCTCGGGAAAAACGGCGAAGCGCTGTTCGATCATGCCGTATTGCCGGCCGTCGCGAACGGCCGTGCTGTGCTCGGATTCTCCCAACAGTTTGACCATGGCGCCGGGAATCTCCGGGGCATTCGGCATGTCGCCGTACAGTTGTGCGCCGTTCACGTAGAACAGGCGGCGCGTCACCACGATTTGCGATTGCACGTACACCTGTTTCGGCGTGTAGGTCGTCTCGAAGAATACGGTTTGTGCGATAGCGCGCCTGAGCTGCGGGTCGAGCTCCTTGACGGTGATGTCGATCGGCCGCGTCGACTCGCCACTGAGCGTGATCGCCGGAATCTGCAGCGTTCCGGTGCGCTTCGGTTTGAGCATCAGCGTCCAGGTGGTCAACGCGTCGACCTGACCGTTGAAGCTCTGAATCTGCGAACTGCGCTGTTCGCTCAGAACGTCGAAGTCCTTTTGTAGCGGTTCGAAGTCGGGGTTGGAGGTGATGCTTGCGCTATCGGTGCGCAGCGTCAGCCGAAGCGTGTCGGCTTCCGAAAGGGTGATCGAGTCCACGCTGGCGTCGAAACGCGCAAACGCCGCGGCCGAGGCGAACAGGCCGAGCAATGCAAGCAGCGCGATCTTCACCAGATCCGCTCCTGGTCGCGCGGATCCGGCGCGCCGCTGCGCAATCGCTCGTTCGTCTCGTACTGGAATTTGCGGCGTAGCAGGCCCGACGGGTCGTCAGGCACGCGCCGCAACCATTGCTCGAGGGCATCGCGTTGCTCGTCTCGTGGTGCTTCGTGCTCGGCGGTCTGTTGCTGTTCTTCGTCGCTTGGCTGCGATTGTTCCTGATTGGACTTCTGTTGTTTCGTTTCGGGACGCTTGCTCGTCTGCTCCTGGCTACCCGATTGCGATTCCTCCTGTTTCGAATTGCCGGCGGAGTTCTGTTCGCGTGACTGGTCCGATTGCGACCGGTCGCGATTGCGCTGCGATTCGTTGTTGTCGCCCTCTTCGGACTTTTTCTTGTCGAGCAGCTTCTGCAGAAGTGCTTTGTTGAATGCAGCGTCCTCATCGTCGGGCTTCACGCGCAGCGTTTCATCGTAAGCGGCGATGGCTTCTTCGTACTTCCCCGCATGCGCCAGCGCATTGCCGCGGTTGTAGCTGCCTGCAGGTGATCCGTCAGTGGAGAACTTTCTGTCGGCGCCTTCGTAGTTGCCGCTGCGATAGTCGGCCACGCCCTGCCATTGCGGGCTTTCGAACAGCGTAGCGGCGCGCTCCGGTTCACCCTGCTGCAACGCCTTGAAGCCCTGTTGATCGGGCGTGCTCCAGAGGTCACTCCACCAGCTTGCGTGCGCCGGCGGCGGCAACAGCACACAAACCAACAACGCCACCGCGCCGCGCCGGAAGTTCAGCAGCGCGAAGGGGATCAGCAGCAGTGCGAGCCAATACCCGTAATCGGCCCAGAGGTCGAACTTGCCTTCGAGACGGCGCTGGTCGTCGACGGACGGCAGCTTCGTGTCGAGCAGCTGGCCGATGTTGGAATCATCGGCGCTTGCGGTGAGGTAACGGCCGTTGCACATCTGCGCGAGCGCCTCGAGGCGTCCGACGTCGAGCTTGGCAACGATGGTGTTGCCTTGCCGATCGGTGAGAAAGCGCCCGGGCTGATCGACGAAGTCGAGTGGTATCGGCGCGCCTTCAGGCGTGCCTATGCCCAGGATCGAGATCGGGAAACTCGGGGACGCATCCATCGACACGTCCACGATGCGGTCCACGCCGTCGGTCACCAGGAGAATGCGCCCCTGCGCCATACCGGCGCTGCGCAGCAGCGATTTGGCGAGTTCAAGTGCAGAGCCGGGATTGCTGCCGAGAACGGGCATCATCTCCGGGTCTAGCGCTGCCAACAGGTTTTCGATGGTGCGCACGTCGTCGGTGAGCGGCGCCACGGTATGTGCGTCGCCCGCGTACGCGACCATCCCGGTGAAGCCTTCCTTGCGTGTGCGCAGGACGTCGGTAATTGCATGACGCGCGCGAACCAGCCTGGAAGGCTCGACGTCCTTCGCATACATCGACAACGACAGATCGAGCACGATCACGAGCGCGTCGGTCTTCTGATCGATCGGCTGCGGTAGCCGTTGCCAGGTCGGCCCGGCCAGCGCAACGCCTGCAACCGCGAGCGCCAGGCCGGTCAGTATCGGCAACAGTGGACCACTCTTCTTCAATGCACGTTCGATCAGTGCTTCGCGCAACGGCTCGTCGATGACCGATTCCCAACTGGACCGACTGCGTTGTGCGCGAGCGGCAAGCCACGCCATTGCCACAGCGGCAATCAGCGCAAGCAGCCACCAAGGCCGCAGAAAGTGAAACGCTGCCAGGTCAAGCGGTGGCATATGTGCCTCTACGCGTACCAAGACCCAGAACGATCAGCCACAGAAACCAGCTCGCGGCCAGCGGGTAGTGGAACAGCGACCGCACGGGACGGAAGCTGCGCGCCTCCTGCGCGGTGGGTTCGACCGCATCCAGCAGACGGTAGATCTTCGACAGTTCCGCAGTGTCCTTCGCGCGGAAAAAGCGTCCGCCGGTTGCG
>CAZLDA010000080.1:0-3708 GCA_964557875.1 uncultured Pseudomonadales bacterium
GATCCGGTGGGCATTTCATCAGGCTCGGAAGGCCCAGATAGAACAGATAAATGCTGTAAATGCCTCCGGCAAGTGCGAGGAGGGCGCCGATCCAGGGAACGATCTGAGCAATTCCCGCCACCCAGGCCGCGGTGAACGCGTATGCAGCGAGCTTCAGCGCCTGAATCTGGCTCTTTTGCGCGCCGAACGTCGGCGCTAGCGCATCGACGATCAGCGCGATCAGGTAAACCTGCACGAGGCTCAACGCGTAGCTGAGCACCATCCCGCTGAGACCCGCGCCGATCGAAACTCGCATGGTTCCGACCAATGGAATATCGATTCCAAACAGGCTGCCCTTGATGAAACCAAACACCGCAGGAATCGCCGCAAGCACGATGATGTAGTTCCGATACAGTGCGGCCACCGTAGTCGACTCTGCGGCGATCACGGGCCACTCGGTCTTCGGAGTCAGCAGAATTGCCCTGGCTCGGGCGATCAGCAGTTGGAAATCCATTCTTGTCCCCCTCCCAAGGGCTGTTCAGCGCGGTCAACTGTAGGCCAAGTCTCCGCGATTCTCACGTGGCTGCACGTCAGGCCCGCGTGCTAGCCAGGGTCGGGCGCGGCGTGGATACTCGACTGAACTGCAAGGCGCCCCATTCGTCATGACTTCCTGGGTCGATGCTTCTGCCGTGCCGGGTCACCTGAAACCCGGCATGCGCGTGTATGTCGGCGGTTCGTCGAACGAGCCGGGCGGATTGCTCGACGCGATTGCGGCGCAGCCCACGTCTGCGGCCGGCGTTACATTCGTGCAGTTTCCGCTTGCCGGGCTCAACAACCGCGATCTCTCCGCGGTGCATCCGGATGCCCGTCTCGAGTGCTTCTTCATGGCGCCGCAACTTGCCAACGGATTAGCGCAGGGGCGGGTGGCATTCCTGCCGATGCAGATGCGCGCGGTATTCGACTTCGTGGCGTCGCAGGCTTTCGATGTGGCATTGCTGCAGGCGGCGTACGACCGCGGTGGGAAGCTCCGCCTCGGCCCGAACGTTGATTTCGCCGCAGCTGCGCTGTCGAGCGCCAAGATGCTCATCGCAGAGGTCAACGAGGCCATCGTTGCGCCCGCAGGTTGTCCGCTCGTCGAGCCCGATCGGTTCGACGCGCTCGTGCGCACGCGGCGTCCGCTCACGCCGTTCGGTGGCGGCGCGCCCGATGCCACGGCGCACCGGATTGCCGAGCACGTCGCTGCGCTCGTCCGGGACGGCGACTGCATCCAGACGGGTATCGGCGCGATTCCCGCCGCGATCCTCGCGGCGCTCTCGAACAAGAACGACCTCGGCATGCACTCGGGGTTGATCGACGATGGCGGAATGGCGCTGATCGAGCGCGGCGTGATGACCGGCAGCGCGAAGCCCATCGACCGGGGCTTGCACGTCACCGGCATGGCGCTTGGTTCCGCAGCACTGCTCGATTGGTTGGCGACTCGCGCCGACGTCGCATTCCGCGGTGCCGATCACACGCACGAGGTCGGCGTAATTCGGCAGATTCCGAATTTCGTGTCGATCAACTCAGCGGTGGAGATCGATCTGCTCGGCCAGGTGAACGCCGAGAGCGTCGCCGGAAAGCAGATTTCGGGCACCGGCGGTTCGGTCGACTTCATGAGCGCCTCGAAGGCGTCACGTGGCGGCCGCTCGATCGTCGCAATGACCGCGACCGCCCGGGGTGGCAGCGTGTCGCGCGTAGTTCCGCGCGTCGAGCTGGTCACAGCGCTGCGTACCGACGTCGATCTGGTGGTCACCGAGTACGGTGTTGCCGCGCTGAAGCACGCCTCATCCCGCGAGCGCGCGGAACGGTTGATCGAAATCGCCGCCCCCAGCTTTCGTGACGAGTTGCGCGCCGCTGTGCGGCAGTCCTAGCGCCCCTTTATTCGCGGCCGCCGAGCGATGTCCGATTGTCTGCCTATACTGTCTTGGCATGGCTTTCGCACCGTACCGAGGGACATCGGGATTGCGCGGAGTTTCGGGCACCTAAGCTGACACTCCGCGTCGAATATCGACGAAGGAGGCGCGTAATGGACTACGTAGGTTTGGACCCCACCGTGGGCCTGGAGTGCGGCGGTTGCAAGCACATCGTGCGGTTGCCCTACAGCGAGCTGCTGTCGAAGGTCATCGACGTTGTGCAGATGAGCTGCGACGGTTGCGGTCATGCGATCGAGCACGACTGGACGACGATCAACATCGTCCAGAACATCATCCGCCGCAGAATGCGCGAAGCGCAGAAAGCCGAACAGCACCAGTCGATACCCCGCGTGGTTCGCTGAAGCCGCTGTGTCGCGCCGCTCCGCATTCGTTGGAGCGGCGTCGATCGACTTCCATTACGAACCGCCCATCACGCTGAGCACGAACGCATACTCCTCCGCCACTTCGCGCAGCGAGTCGTAGCGTCCCGATTTGCCCTGATGCCCGGCGCCCATGTTGGTCTTCAGCAGCAACACGTTCTCATCGGTCTTCAGCGCACGCAGCTTCGCGACGTATTTCGCCGCTTCCCAGTACGTAACCCGCGGATCGTTCAGGCCGGCCGTCACCAGCATCGGCGGATAACCTTGCGACCGTAGCTGCTCATACGGCGCGTACGAACGGATCGTCTCGAACGCCGCCTTGTCTTCCACCGGATTGCCCCATTCGGGCCACTCCAGTTTGGTGAGTGGCAACGTGTCATCGAGGATCGTGTTCAACACGTCCACGAACGGCACGTGTGAGACGACCGCGCCCCATAGTTCCGGTGCCGAGTTCGCCACGGCGCCAGTCAGCGTGCCGCCCGCGCTACCCCCGGACGCAACGAGACGGCCTTCCCCTGTGTAACCCTGTTGGATGAGGAAGATCGCGGCGTCGATGAAGTCGTTGAAGGTGTTGGTGCGTTTGTCGAGCTTGCCGGCCTGGTACCAGGCATAGCCCAGCTCGTCGCCGCCGCGAACGTGCGCGATCGCATACGCAAAGCCGCGGTCGAGCAGCGATAGTCGTGCGCTGGAGAAGCTTGGCGACATGGCCACGCCATATGCGCCGTATGCATAGAGGAACAGCGGCCGTTTGCCGTCGCGCACGAAGTCGCGCCGATACACGATCGATATCGGCACTTTCACACCGTCGCGCGCCGGCGCCATGAGCCGCTCGGTGGCGTACCTCGATGCGTCGTATCCCGACGGTACCTGCCGCACTTTGCGCGTGACCAGCGTGCGCGTCGCCAGGTCGTAGTCGAACACCGTCTGCGGCGTAACCATCGAGTCGTAGCCGATCCTCAACACACGAGTCGCGTACTCGGCATTGGTGCTGAGCCCGGCGTCATAGGAACTCTCCGGGAACGCAACGTTGTGTTCGTTGCCGTCGTAGTCGCGGATGCGAATCTGGTCGAGCCCATCGACGCGCTGCTCGAGCACCATGAAGTCCGCGAAGCAATCGAGTCCGGTGAGATAGTCGCGAGCCGAACCTTCGATGACGCTCTGCCAGTTCGTTTCGCGCGGATCGTTCAGCGGCGCGCGCACGATGCGGAAGTTCTCGTGCCGGTCGTTGGTGCGGATGTAGAAGTGCGCGCCGTGGTGTTCCACGTCGTATTCGTGGCCGGTGCGTCGCGGGGCGATCAGCGAGGCCGCGGTGTTGGGCGCGTCAGCCGGAATGAAACGGATTTCGTTGGTCACGTGATCGCCGGCGCTGATCAGCACGAACGCGTCGGAACCGGTTT
>CAZLDA010000080.1:3748-10272 GCA_964557875.1 uncultured Pseudomonadales bacterium
CGATCGGTGGCGATGGCCGCGCCGAGGCGGTGCGCTCTTACTAGATACGGTTGCCAGTTTTCCGTCAGCATCACGTAGAACAGCGTTGTGTTGTCGTTCGCCCACACGGTGGCGCCGCTGGTACCGGCGATTTCATCCGCCAGCAACTCGCCGGTGTCGAGGTCCTTGATTCGCACCGTGTAGCGCTCGGATCCATCGGTGTCGGTGCTGTAAGCGAGATAACGACCGTTCGGGCTGACGTCGAGGCCGCCGAGGCTGAAGTAGTCGTGCCCCTGGGCCAGCGCCGGTTCGTCGAGCAGGATCTGAACCGCATCGGGCTTGCCGACCGGCCAGCGTGTCCACACGCGGTACTGCGCGTCCTCCGAGTAACGCCATTGATATTCGTACGCGCCGTCCTTCCACGGCACCGCGGCTTCGTCGGGTTGTTGGCGCGCCTTGAGCTCTGCGAACAGCTGCTCGATCAGGGGTTGATGAGGTGCCATCACGGCGTCGAAATAGGCGTTCTCCGCTTCGAGGTAGCCGAGAATCTCCGGGTCGTTTACCTCGGGGTAGTCCGGGTCGCGCAGCCAGTGGTAGGGGTCTTCTATCGAGACGCCGTGCCGCGTGAACCGATGCGGTTTACGCGGCGCGGTGGGTGGGGCTGTCGTGTCGTTCGGGCGGCCGGTCAATCGGGCAGCCCGAGCACTCGCTTCGCGATGATGTTGCGTTGGATCTCGTTCGAACCGGAGTAAATCGACGCGGCGCGTTCACCCAGGAACGTGCGCATGCCTTCGATCTCGTCTTCATCGAATTCCGAGCCGCCAGCGAAATCCGTGCCGCTCCAGGCAACGCCCCGGAAGCCGCGCAGTTTCACAAGCAACGCAGAACGTTCCTGCTGCAGCTCGGTGCCGTACATCTTGAAGATCGATGTTGCCGGGCCCGGTGTCTTGCCGTCGCTCGACTCCTCTACCGTGCGCCGCTGCGTGAGGCGGAACACGCGCGAGTTCATGCTGTGGCGGATGACTTCCGAGCGCAGCGCGGCATCGGCGAGTTTGCCGTCGCGCGAACCGACATACGTTTTCGCCACTTCGGTGACGCTGGGGCCGGCATCGCGCGGACCGCCGCCGACGAGCGCCGACATGCCGGAACGTTCGTGTTGCAGCGGGCGCTTGCCCACGGTCCAGCCTTTGTTCACTTCGCCAACGAGGTCTTCCTTGCGCGCGATCGCGTTGTCGAAGAACGTTTCGCAGAACGGCGACGTACCGCTGATCAACTTGATCGGCTTAACGGTGACGCCCGGCTGATGCATCGTCAGCAGCACGAAGCTGATGCCGTCGTGCTTCGGCACGTCGGGATTGGTGCGAACGAGCGCGAACATCCAGTCGGCGTACTGGGCACCGGACGTCCAGATCTTCTGGCCGTTGATCAGGAAGTGATCGCCGCGATCTTCCGCGCGTGTGCGCAAGCTGGCGAGGTCCGAACCCGCGCTCGGCTCGCTGTAACCCTGACACCAGCCCACTTCGCCGCGCACGATCGGCGGGATGTGGCGGCGCTTCTGATCTTCGGTGCCGAGTTCGAGCAGCGTCGGGCCGATCATCGACGTGCCCATACCCATCAGCGGCGTGCGCGCTTCGATGCGTCGCATTTCCTCTACGAGCACGATGTACTGTTCTTTCGTCAGCCCGCCGCCGCCGTATGCCTTCGGCCACATCGGCGCTGTCCAGCCTTTCTCCGCCATACGCGTCAGCCACGTGCGCGTATCCGGATCTTCGATCTTGATCTTCGTGCTGCCGGTTGGAATCTGTCCCGGCCCGCGCGCGCCGGGCGGACAGTTCTGTGCAAGCCATGCACGCGTTTCTGCGCGGAATTCGTCGATCGCCGCCATCTGTATGCTCCCCCGATGAAGCATCGAAGGATCGGGGAACGGTCCACAAAACTCAAGACCACGGTATGATCCCGCCGCTCCAAACCGGACTCGGCATCAACACCATGACCACCTTCGCGAAGCCCCTCGCGCAGACGCGGCGCAACGAAATTGCATTGCGCGACGAACGCGTTGCGCTGACCTGGGCCGACGTCGACGACACGTTGAATCGCGTTGCGAACGCGCTGCTGTCGGAGAATCTCGGTGAGTCGCGCCGCATCGCGGTGTATGCCGAGAACGGTGTTGAAACGGCATTCTCGAATCTCGGCGGATTGCTTGCCGGTGCGTCGGTGGTGCCGGTGAATTTCCATCTGAACGCGGACGAAGCCGCCTACATCCTTGCCGACTCCGACGCACGCGTGTTGTTCGTGGGTCCGGAGACGGTTGAACGAGGTCTGGAGGCCGCGCGGCAGAGCGGCGTGAAGCGAGTGGTGGGTTTCCGCTGCGCGGCGCAACCGGGGTTGATAGCGTGGGATGCGTATCTCGAGGCCGCGGGTGGTGCTGAGCCGCCGGCCGATCACGCGCCGCGTCCGAATCTGCTGTACACGTCGGGTACCACGGGCCGGCCAAAAGGCACCGAGCTTCCGCCAACGATGTTTGCGGGGGGCGCGACCGTAGCGGAACACCTCGAGAACATGAAGAAGAACGCCTTCGCGCAGTTCGGCACACATCTCGTGGTCGGACCGATGTATCACACCGGTCCGCTGTCCGGCGCGCGATTGCTCGCGGCCGGCGTGCCAAGCGTGATTCTCGGACGCTTCGACGCGGAAAAGACGCTGCGCACCATCGCCGAGTACGGCACGCAGACGTCCGTAATGGTGCCGACGCATTTCGTGCGCATGCTGGCGCTGCCGCAGGCGGTGAAGGACAAGTACGACGTGTCGTCGATGAAGTACGTCGGACATACCGGCGCGAAGTGTCCGGTAGACGTGAAGCGTTCGATGATCGAGTGGTGGGGGCCGGTGTTTTTCGACGCATACGGCGCGAGCGAAGTAGGTACCACCTGCGTGATCAACTCCGAGGAGTGGCTCGCGCACCCGGGTTCGGTGGGCCGCGCGGTTCCGCCGTTCACCGCGCTGATTCTCGACGACGACGGCAAGCCGCTGCCGCCGAATACCGAAGGGCGGCTGTACTTCAAAGACGAAACCGGGCGCGGCGTCGTGTATCACAACGATCCCGAGAAATCGAAAGCGGCGCACGTGGTGCCCGGTACGTTCACGCTCGGTGAGATCGGCTACATGGATGCGGATGGATACGTATTCATCACCGATCGTTTCTCCGACATGGTGGTGTCGGGCGGCGCGAACATCTATCCCGCTGAAGCCGAGCAGGTTCTCATCGAGCATCCGTTGGTCGGCGACGTAGCATGCATCGGAGTGCCCCATAACGAAATGGGTGAGGAACTGAAGGCGCTGGTGGTGCCGGAAGATCCCGCAAATCCGCCCGACGCGGCAGAACTGATCGCTTGGTGCCGGGCGCGCTTGTCGCACTACAAATGCCCGCGCAGCGTCGACATCGTCGAATCGGTGGGACGCAATACGATGGGCAAGATCAACAAACGCGCGCTGCGCGCACCGTATTGGAAAGACACCGTCGTCTGACGGCGAGGCGAACCCGATATGTTCGAAGACACACCGCACGATCTCTCGCTGGCCGATCCGCTGCCGGCCGATCCGTTCGGCCTGCTCCTGCGCTGGCTGATCGAGGCGCAATCGAGCGGCGCCGTGAATCCCGATGCGATGGTGGTGGGGACGCTCGACGAGCTCGGTCATCCGCGCGCGCGCACCGTGTTGTGCCGCGGGGTCGACACCGTGCGCGGCGCGCTGATGTTCTACACGAATCGTGACAGCGCAAAGGGTCGCCAGCTCGCAAGCCGCGCGCGTGCCAGCGCGACGTTCTATTGGGATGCACTCGGACGGCAGCTATGCAGTTCGGGGGTGGTCGAGCCCGCGACGGACGCAGAATCTGATGCGTACTGGAATACGCGGCCACGACTGTCGCAACTCGCGGCGCGCGGCAGCCGGCAGAGCCAACCGATCGCATCGCGCGCCGCGTTGCTGGCGCAGATCAACGCCGAAGCGGAACGCTTTGGCGGTATCGACGGCGCGCAGCCAGTACCGCGCCCATCGCACTGGGGCGGCTATCGCATCGTGCTCGAGCGAGTGGAGCTGTGGGTGGGTTCGCATGGCCGCGCGCACGATCGGGTGTTGTGGCAGCGCGAGCGCGAAGGCGCCGCCTGGCAGCACGGCCGGCTGCAACCCTAGGCAAAAAGCGCTGGGACTGGCGTCAGCGCAAGTACGCAGGCCATACCAGCGGCGCGGCGAGATATACGACCGCGCCCAGCAACAAGCCGATCGCGGCGAATCCGAACAGATCGACGGTAATTCACCGCAGCAACGGTCCGGTGGCAGAACCGATGTCGTCGGCCGTCACACGGACACGGATGCCGGCGGCGGAGGACGCGGCGATGTTGCGCGCAACGCCGCCCCTTTGCCACGCGGTCAGGCGCGAAACGCATCCTGAAGGGTTAGTCTTGTTGCACAACGAAAGACGATGGAGAGAAGCAGATGGAACAGCGGCGGTTGGGACGTTCGGGGCTGAAGGTGTCGGAGATCGGCATCGGCTGTAACAACTTCGGCGGACGCTGCGACAAAACTGCCACGCAAGCGGTGGTGGACGCTGCGATCGACCGCGGCATCACATTGTTCGACACGGCCGACGTCTACGGCGAGCAGAAGTCGGAGACGCTGCTGGGGCAAGCGCTGGGCAGCCGTCGCAACCAGGTGGTGATCGCCACGAAGTTCGCGATGCCGATGGGCCAGACGGTGCACGATCGCGGCGGTTCGCGGCGTTACATCATGAGCGCGGTGGAGGCGAGCCTGCGTCGGCTCGGCACCGACTACATCGATCTGTACCAGATGCACGCGCCCGATCCGGATACTCCGATCGAGGAAACACTAAGTGCGCTCGACGACCTCGTTCGTCAGGGGAAGGTACGTTACATCGGCAACTCGAACTTTTCCGGCTGGCAGATTGCCGATGCGGACTGGACCGCGCGCACGCGCCACGGCACGGCGTTCGTGTCGGCGCAGAACCACTACAGCTTGCTGGAACGCGGCATCGAATCCGAAGTAATCGGCAGCTGCGAGCGCTTCGGCCTCGGCATGTTGCCGTTCTTCCCGCTTGCGAGCGGCATGCTCACCGGCAAATACCACCGCAACGAACCGCCGCCGCAGGGCACGCGTCTGGCAACCGTTGCACGACTGGCGGAGCGCGCGCTGAACGAACGCAACTTCACCATCGTCGAAGCTCTGACGGAATTTGCGACACAACGCGGGCATAGCCTGCTCGACCTCGCATTCGGCTGGCTTCTGACGAAGCCGGTGATTTCGAGCGTCATCGCGGGCGCCACGTCGGCCGCTCAGGTCGAAGCGAACGTGGCCGCGTCGGCATGGCGGCTCGATGCGGATGACATGGCTGCAGTGGACAAGATCACGAAGCGCTGAGATGTGCGGGCGCATCAACGTCAGTTCGGGACCGCTGACATTGCTGTTCATGGACATGGTCAGCCAGCCGTATCCCGGCGAAGACCGACACAACATGGCGCCGACCGAGCCGGTGGTGGTGTTGCGCGCGAATGCGCTCGGCGATCTCGAGAGTGCGACGATGCGCTGGTGGCTCACGCCGTACTGGTCGAAGGACGTGTCGACCAAATACAGCATGTTCAATGCGAAAGCCGAGACCATCGAAACGAGCGCGTCGTTCAAAGAGCCGTTTGCGCGCCGCCGCTGCGCAGTACCGGTGGCGGGTTACTACGAGTGGACGAAAGACGGCGAACGGAAGTTGCCGCATTACATACGGCCGCGGGACAACCGCGGCATGCTGCTGGCGGGAATCTGGGATCGCTGGCGCAAGGGCAACGAGGTGCTCGAGAGTTTTGCCGTGGTTACCACTGCGGTGCATGATCGGCTCTCGTTCGTGCATCGGCGCCAACCGGTGATGTTGTCGCGCGCGGAGGGACGGCGGTGGGTGGACCGCACCGAAGATCAAACGACGCTGAAAGACGAGTTGCTGGGCTCGCGATTGCCCGTGGCGTTGAGCGTGGTGCCGGTCAGCACTTATGTGAACACTTCGCGCAACGAAGGCTTGCGGTGCATCGAACCCATCGGCCGTACGATCGAACTCGACGCGGAGGTGTAGTCGTGCGACGGGTTTGGCGAATCTTCGCCGGCATGGTGCTAACAACCCTATTCGGGTGCGGTGACGGCTCCGTAAGCGCGTGTTTCGGCGATGCCGCATTCTGTCATTTTGCGTTCAATCCCGTCGCGAGACCGGGGCCGGACCAGACGGTGGCGTCGGGTGATGTCGTTACACTCGATGGTTCGAACAGCACGCCGTCCGGCGGAATACGGTCCTACTCATGGGCGCAAACGGGTGGCCCTACCGTGACGCTGACCGATGCGAGCAACGCGCGCGCGACCTTCGTTGCACCCATGGTCGCGAGTAGCGTCGACCTGTCGTTTCGCCTGACGGTAGTGAACAACGCCAATCAGGCCGACAGCAGTTCCACGCAGGTTACCGTTCAGCCGCCCGCGCTGGCGGCGGTGACCGCAGCGCTTGC
>CAZLDA010000081.1:0-10258 GCA_964557875.1 uncultured Pseudomonadales bacterium
GAGCACGATCTGCGGCACTTGCACCAGCCATGGACGTTCGGCGCGCAACTCGGCGACGTACTGTGTCTCTGCGCCGGCGCGTTCGAACCGTGCGCTGGCGGCGTGCACCATGCGGGTGAGCGCGGGCGAAGGGGAATTCACCGCTCGCAGCGCATCGATCTCAGCGCGTTCGAAAAGCTGCCGGGTAACCCTGTTCACGATCATCGGCCCGAGATGCATGGCGAGTTCGCCGGTGACATAGCGGGCGAGTTCGGTCGCCTCGCGTATGGCCATCTCTTCGGCGAGCGAGACGATGACGATGCGCGTCGTCACGTCGTTCTCCAGCATCAGCTGGATCTTCAGCGCGTTGTGGTGCAGCGGACCGGTCCGAACGGCGGCGCCCGTGGTGCGCGGTACCCGCAGCATCAAAGCCGCATGACCGGTCGCGGGTCCGTCGAAAACCACACGCTCGTATTTCGAATCGGATACCAGGTCGTAGAGTTTGCCGAGGCTCATCAGTTCTTCGAAACCGGGTGCCGCTTCGGTGAAGTGCTTGAGCGCCGTGCTTTCGAGAAACCAGTCGTAGAGACCGGGCAGCATCATCGTGCGATGCACGTACTCTTTCAGGGCAGAGCGCCCGTCGACGCTGCACAGGTCGAGGTTTGGTTCGATCTGTGCGGGTCGATAGGCTGCCACCACGCCGAACTGCGGGTGGCGCAGATCGGATTGCTGTTGCACCACCAGTAGAGTTCGTCGACCCGCCCGCGCCGACTGCGCTGCCAACGCCGCTGCAACGGCGCTCTTGCCGACACCGCCCTTGCCGGTGACGAAGAGCAGCTTTTGTCGCAGCAGCGCGTCCGTGGCTACGTGCTCCGACTCAGTACTTGTAAGACTCGGGTTTGAACGGACCTTCCGGATTGACGCCGATGTACTTCGCCTGCGTTCCGGTCAATCGCGTTACGACACCGCCGAAGCCTTCCACCATCAGCTGCGCCACTTCTTCGTCGAGTTTCTTCGGCAACACTTCGATGGTGATCGGCGCGCGTTGAGTAGGCGGCTGATCGGCCCAGCGCTGTTCGTAGAGGTGCATCTGCGCGAGCACCTGGTTCGCGAACGAACCGTCCATCACGCGCGAGGGGTGTCCCATTGCGTTGCCGAGATTCACGAGCCGGCCCTCCGACAACAGAATCAGGTAGTCGCCCGGTTCGTTGCTGCGATAGATCTGGTGCACCTGATCCTTCACCTTGTCCCAGCGCCAGTTCGCGCGCATGTACGCCGTGTCGATCTCGTTGTCGAAGTGACCGATGTTGCACACCACGGCGCCGCGCTTCAGCGTCTTCAGCATGCTCTCGTCACACACGTTCGAGTTGCCGGTGCAGGTGACCACGAGGTCGGTGCTGCCGAGCAAACGTTTGTCGATGTCTTCGATACGTCCCGTGTTCAGGCCGTCGACGTACGGCGACACCACCTCGTAGCCGTCCATGCAGGCTTGCATCGCGCAGATCGGATCCACTTCGGCGACGCGGACGATCATGCCTTCCTGCCGCAGACTCTGCGCCGAGCCCTTGCCTACATCGCCATAGCCGATGACCAGCGCGCGACGGCCCGCCAACAGCATGTCCGTGCCGCGCTTGATCGCGTCGTTGAGGCTGTGCCGACAACCGTACTTGTTGTCGTTCTTCGATTTGGTAACAGAATCGTTGACGTTGATGACCGGCACTTTGAGCGTTGCGGCTTTCAGCATGTCGTAGAGGCGGTGTACTCCGGTGGTGGTTTCTTCGCTGATGCCGTGCACTTTATCGAGCATGCGCGGATATGCTTCGTGGATACGCTGCGTGAGGTCGCCGCCGTCGTCGAGCAACAGGTTCGCATCCCACGGCTTGCCGTCTTTGTTGATGGTCTGTTCGATGCACCACCAGTATTCCTCTTCGGTTTCGCCCTTCCACGCAAACACCGGAATGCCGGCGGCGGCCATCGCCGCGGCGGCGTGATCCTGCGTTGAGAAGATGTTGCAGGAGGACCAGCGGACCTCCGCGCCCAGCGCCACCAGCGTTTCGATGAGCACCGCCGTCTGCACCGTCATGTGGATGCAGCCGATGATGCGCGCGCCCTTCAGCGGTTGTTTCGGCTGATATTTGCGGCGCAGCGCCATCAGGGCCGGCATTTCGGATTCGGCCAATCGAATCTCTTTGCGGCCGAATTCGGCGAGTTCCATGCTCGCCACTTTGTAGTCCTGTTGGGTCATTGCCGTGCTCCTTTCTGATAAGACCGGAATTGAATACGAAAGCCGTTGCGTTGCGCGAGATATTGGCTGGCGCCCGGTGCCAACCCGACTTCTTGCGCCCAGTCGTCGAGATCTACTGGATCGAAACCGAGCCACAGGTCGCCGCACGCACTCTTTGCCCACTCCTGATCGTGGGTGATGAGTTCGACGACAACGAGCAGGCCGGCGTCGTTCAGCAGACGCGACGCGTGCTCGAAGAATCGCCGCGGAGACGCCGCGTGATGCAGCACCATCGCGAACAAAATCAGATCCTGCCGTGGCGACTTGAGCGATTCGAAATCCTTCAACCGCAGCGAGACGTTCTTGTGTCCGCTATGCCGCACCACCGACCGAGCGCGCTCGAGCATTTCCGACGAGTTGTCGATGCCGAGCACCGAGTAGAAGTGTTCGGCGAGTACCAGCAAGGTCTCGCCGTCGCCGGGACCGACGTCGAGCGCGCGTTTGCGACCGCAACTCGCGCTGTCGAGAAGCTCGCGTAGGGCGGGTACGTACGTCATCGGAGTGCTGATCAACTCGCGTTGTGTCGCGAATTCGCCGGCATGGTCGGCGAAGAACTTTCGGCTGCGCTCAGCCCGTTCGGCGTGAACGTCGTTGACGCGACGCTGGCGCGGGTGATCGGCCTCGAACCCGTCGAGCGTGGCATAGAGATGTACGAGGTAGTCGTAGATCGCGCAGTCGGGTTTGGGTTGCGCACGCCGGTAGTAGATGCCGTTGCCGTCGCGACGTGTCGCCACCAGCCCCGCACGGCTGAGGATCTTCAGGTGGTGACTCAAAGCGGGTTGCGCCACGTCGAAGATGTGCGCCAGCTCCAGCACGCCGAACGAGTCCTTGCTCAACGTGCGCAGAATGTCTGCGCGCAACGGATCGCCGGCGGCGCGCGTCGCGTTCAGAAACGACTCGTAGGGCGACGGAGCGGGCATTCGAGAGCGGGTCCGGATGAGTGGCGCGCATCCTAGCACCGCATCAAAAGAACATCAAAATACTTTTATATAGATTTGTTAACACGGTGTGGCTTCGAGACGGACCGCGCACCTGCGACAATGCGGCCACTTTTCATTGTTCGAACCCTCGATGATCGACAGCAAACTGCCTCACGTCGGCACGACGATATTCACGGTGATGTCGCAACTCGCGGCGGAGCATCGCGCCATCAATCTGTCGCAGGGTTTCCCGGATTTCGACGGTCCGCCGGCCCTGCTGGAACGCGCCTCGTACCACCTGACGCACGGCCACAATCAATATGCGCCGATGCCGGGTGTTGCTGCATTGCGCGAGCAGGTATCGCTGAAAGTGGCCGCGCTATACGGCTGCAGCGCGAATGCGGACACCGAAGTGACCATCACAGCCGGTGCAACCGAAGCCATTTTCTGTGCAATCACCGCGGTCGTTCGGCCGGGTGACGAGGCCATCGTTTTCGACCCTGCGTATGACTGCTACGAACCAGCGATAACACTCTCGGGCGGCGTTACCCGCCGCATACCGCTCGTTGCACCTTCGTTTTTGCCGGACTGGGACCGCGTGCGCGACGCTGTTACTCCGCGCACCCGTTTGATCATCATCAATTCACCGCACAACCCAACGGGCGCAATCTGGGGCGCGTCCGACATGCAGGCGCTGGCGGCGTTGGCGCGCGCTCATGCGTTCTATGTAGTTGCAGACGAAGTCTACGAGCACATCGTTTTCGACGGTGCGCGGCACGAGAGTGTGCTGAGGTATCCAGAGTTGTACGCACGGAGTTTCGTCGTGTCGTCCTTCGGCAAGACCTATCATCTAACTGGGTGGAAAACGGGCTACTGCGTTGCTCCGCCCGCACTAACCGTCGAGCTGAGGCGCATTCACCAATACGTCAACTTCGTTGCGAATACGCCGGTCCAGCACGCGCTTGCCGACTACATGGCCGAAGCGCCTGAGCATGCGACGTCGCTCGGCGCCTTCTACCAGCGCAAACGCGACCTGTTCGTCGGATTGCTGAAGGAATCCCGGTTCGGTATTGCGCCGAGCGGCGGGACGTATTTCCAACTGCTCGACTACGGTGACGTGTCGAACGAGCCCGACGTCGATCTGGCGCGGCGTTTGACGATCCAAGAAGGCGTCGCGTCCATTCCGGTGTCGGTGTTCTATGAACGTGCGCCCGAGCTACGACTGCTGCGCTTCTGCTTCTGTAAGGACGACGCGACGCTCACTCGAGCGGCCGAAATCCTGTGCCGGCTTTGACACGCTTTCACCGAGGATTCGGAATGTCCGGACGACTGCTGCTTACCGTCTTGCTGTTTTCGATCGCCGGTTGCGGAGGCGGCGACGCGGGGGATAAACCATCGAAGCCGCTCGCACCGGGTGAGCAGACCTACCTGCGCTTTTGCGTTTCGTGTCACTCATCCGGCGTCAGCGGTGCTCCCCCGGTCGGCAACGCGCAAGCGTGGGCGCCCCGCGTCGCGAAGGGTGACGAGGTGCTGCTCAAGAACACCATTGAAGGCATGCCTTCTGCCGGCATGCCACCGCGAGGCATGTGTGTTGCCTGCACCGACAGGGAACTGCTCGAGGCCATCCATTACATGACTTCGCGCAGCCAGTAGGCCGAGAAAGTCGCCGATCTCGCCAACTGTTCGTGCGGCGAACCAGTTGGCGAGATCCACCCGCTCGCAAGTCTCTGATTTCATGGCTCTCTTGGACTGGAACGAATCGTGCTACGTGCGGTTTGGAGTTCAACCACAGGATCGAGAGAAACCGAACATGAGATATCTGCCGGGAGACGTCGTATCGCGCCGCAAGGGCTTCGTCATGCATCGAGGCATAGCGTTGGGCGACGGCCGCGTGCTGCACAACACGCCGTTCAGGGGTGAGCACATCAGCAGCGAAGCCGACTTCAGTGCCGGTCAGCGTGTGTATGTAACGCGCATGGATCGCGCAGCTCGACAACGCGCGCTGTTGCACGCCGAACGCGACGTGGGTCGCCGCTCATACAGTCTGTTGGGAAACAACTGCGAGCACACCGTGTCGCGCGCGATCGACGGTGAGGCAGACAGTCCGCAGTTGCGCGGCTGGGTGGCCGGACTGATGGCAGGCGCAGCGTTACTCGCGTTGACGCGTAGTCCGGCGGCGGCCGCGGCGGGGTTTGCCGCCGCGCGCGGATGGATGTCTCGCCGCTAACCGGAACTCCGGCGGCAGCGGCGCCGTGATCGTCACGCCGTCCACCACGATACGGTGGGCGTGCAGCGCCAGCCGCGGCCAGCGTTGTTCGATCGACTCCGGTTTGCCGTAGAGGTGATCGCCGAGGATCGGATGGCCGATCCAGGCGAGATGAACGCGCAGCTGATGCGTGCGTCCCGTCAGCGGTTGCAGCGCAAGCAACGTATGGCGGCCATCCCCGGCCAATCTACGGAGGCGCGATACGCTGTCGTGGCCTTCCCCGTGCCCTGAAGGGTGGTGGCGTCCGCTGAGATGCCAGCGCGATCCATGTCGGGCGATGCGCTCGCGCGGCGCCGCCACTCGGTATCGGCTCTTACGACCTTTGGTCAACGGCAGATCAATGACGCCGCTCGACCGCGTGAGGTCCACATCGCCCAACACGCGCGCGACGTAGAACTTGCGAACTTCGCGCTCGGAGAACGCCTTCGTCAGCTGTGCCTGACGCTCGCGCGAAAGCGCCACCAGCAACACACCGCTGGTGCCCTTGTCGATGCGATGAATGGAGAAAGGCTCGAGACCTTGCGTAGCGAGTTCGTCGCGCAAGGTATCCCACAAACACGGCGCGCCGCTGCGATCGCTGAGCAGGGAGATGCCGCTCGGCTTGTTGATCGCGAGTAGATCATGCGACCGATACAGAACGTCGAGCATCGCCCGACCGCGCGCGTATCAGCGACCGAACGACTCGGTAAAGCGGATGTTGCGACGCTCGATGCCGACCTTCACCACGTCGAGTGCGCCGTTGCGGATCATCCATTCCAGACGATGATCGCGGTATTCGCGCTTGAACAACCCGGCCTGCAACGCCTGCCGCACTGCGGCCATTCCGGCACTGGCGCCTTGCATCGCCATCGTGGCGGCTTCCGCCGTCACCTTGCGTACGCTGTCGCGGGCGTTCGCGCGCGATAGCCAATCTGCGAGCGCACTACCGGCCTTCGGTGCGTGACCGAACGAGCTTGCACCGTTCAGGAACGGAACAACGCACAGGTCGCCCCAGCCGAATGCGTCGCCATTGAACCAACGCCTCGATCCGAGTTGCTGCTCGAGCCACGTGTGCCAACGAGCGATCTCTGCCGCGCCGGCCGCTTCCAGGCGAGCCGCCTCGGCGCCTTCGGCTCTACCGAAGTTACGGATTTCGGACAGCGCCCACGTGATGCCCTCGAAGTGTGTGTCCATTACGTCTTCGAGCATTCGTACGCGTGCGCGATCGATCGGGCTCGCCGGCAGCAGTGCGGGCTTCGGCCATTTGTCTTCGATGTACTCGAGGATGACGGTCGAATCGAAAATTGCCGCATCGCCGTCGATCAGTGCAGGAACTTCGCCGCGCGGATTCGCCGCTGCAAACTCGCCGTCTACCTGGCCGCTGCCGATCGCGTTCGGCAACATGCCTTCGAACTCAACGCCTTTTTCGATCAACGCGATCTTCACTTTCTGTCCGTACGGAGACAGCGGGTGGTCATAGAGACGCAGTGCCATCGGAATTCTCGAATGCCATGAGGTCGGCCATTGTTTCAAATGCGGCGCTCTTTCAAAAGCCGCGCGCGTCATCGAAGTTGTTTCGAACGGCGCCATCCACCAAACTCGCGCTCCTTCCCTTCAACGCTCAAACCCAACTACGGAGATCAGTCGATGCGTGCCGCCGTCATGCGCAATCTGAAAATCGTCACCGACGAAATGCCGGATCCGACTCCCGGCCCGGGAGAAGTACTCGTAAAAACGCTGGCATGCGGCATCTGCGGCTCCGACCTGCACGCCCTTAAGCACGCCAAACAATTCGTCGACAACGCGCCGGGCGGCATGGGCATGGACATCGGCCGCGACGTCGTCATGGGTCACGAGTTCTGCGCCGAAATTCTCGACTACGGTCCACAAACGACGCGCGCGCATGCGGTGGGTACCCGCGTGTGTTCGTTTCCGCTGTTGATGCGTAACGGCGCACCAGTGGCGGTCGGATATTCAAACGACGTACCCGGCGGATATGCCGAACGTATGGTGCTGATGGAAGGTCTGCTGTTGCCCGTGCCGAACGGCCTGCCCACTGAACACGCAGCACTGACCGAGCCGATGGCTGTCGGGCTGCACGCGGTCGAGATGGCGAAGCTGACCGAAGACGATGTGCCACTGGTCATCGGCTGCGGACCGATCGGGCTCGCGGTGATCAGCGCGCTGAAGTCGCGCGGTGTGCGCCCGATCATCGCGGCAGATTACTCGCCGATGCGGCGCAAGCTCGCGGAACAACTCGGCGCCGACATCGTGCTCGATCCGGCGAAGACCTCGCCTTATGCGAGTTGGCGTGAAGTTGCCGCCGTCACCCGTAGCGGTGAGCGCGGCGCGGTAAATCTGTTGACCGGTACGCCCGAACTTCGTCCCGGTGTGTTCTTCGAATGCGTCGGCGTTCCGGGCGTCATCGATCAGATGCTCGTTGGCGCCGCGCGCGGTTGTCGCTTCGTAGTCGTCGGTGTGTGTATGGAGCCGGATCAGATTCGCCCGCTGCTCGCGATCACCAACGAGATCAACATGCAGTTCGTGCTCGGCTATACGGTCGAAGAGTTCGCGCGCACGTTGTCGCTGATCGCGGAAGGTAAGCTGATTGCGAATCCGTTGATCACCGGCAAGGTTGGTGTAGGCGGCGTCGCCGGCGCGTTTCGCGACCTCGGCAATCCGGAAGCGCACGCGAAGATCATCGTGGAGCCGTGGCGGGATTGAAGAGCCGCAACTGATGAATCTCCGCGACCTGCGTTATCTGGTCGCACTGGCCGAGCACCTGCATTTCGGTCGCGCCGCCGAAGCGTGCTTCGTGAGTCAGCCGACGCTGTCTACGCAGATCCGCAAACTCGAAGAAGAACTGAAGGTCACGCTTATCGAACGCGGCAACCGGCAGGTGATTCTCACGCCGGTGGGTGTTGCGGTGGTTGCGCAGGCCCACCGCGTGCTGCGTGACGTGGACGAGCTGGTGCACGTTGCAGAAGAGCATCGTGATCCGCTGGGCGGCGATGTGCGAGTAGGGATCATCCCAACGGTAGCGCCGTATCTGCTGCCTCGAATACTGCCGATCATCCGACGCGAATTTCCGAAGGTGTCGATCAAGCTCAACGAGGGACAGACGCGCACCATAGTGCGTATGTTGGGCGATGGCGAACTCGACGCGCTGATCCTGGCACTGCCGGTAAACGAGGATCATCTGCTGCAGGTGAAGCTCTACAGCGAACCGTTCTACCTTGCGGTGAGCAAGCTGCATCCGAAAGCCGGGCGCAAAGCCGTATCGCTCGACGATCTCGAAGGCGAACAGGTGTTGTTGCTCGAAGACGGCCACTGCTTGCGCGATCACGCGCTCGACATCTGCAACTCGCACAACGCGGTCGAGAACACCAACTTCCGTGCAACCAGCCTCGAGACGCTTCGACAGATGGTGGCGGCGAACATCGGCATCACGCTGATGCCGGAACTCGCCTTGGGCGGACGCGGTGGCGCAGTTAGGTACATTCCGTTTCGCGGACGACCGCCGAGTCGCGATATCGGGATGGTGTGGCGCGCGACTGCGAGCCGCGCCGAGTTGCTGGACCGTTTGGCGCGTGCAATTCAGAATCCGCTGCGCTGATCACCGCTTTTTTTCCAAAGCCACTTGAAAGTCGCGTCCGCGGGCCCATTATGCGCAGGCGCGGCGCGCCGCAAATTCGATCCGAACAGAGGAAAATCATATGAAATTCAGACCGTTACACGACAGAGTATTGGTGGAACGGGTTGCCGAAGAGACCAAGTCGGCCGGCGGCATCCTGATTCCGGACAACGCTCGCGAGAAGCCTCAACAAGGCTTGGTCGAGGCAGTGGGAACCGGTGCGATCCTGGACAACGGCAGCGTACGCGCACCGAGCGTGAAGAAAGGAGACAAAATTCTGTTTGGCAAGTACTCCGGGAGCGAGATCAAGCTCGACGGCAAGGAGTACGTGATCATGCGGGAAGAAGACGTGATGGCGGTGCTGAAGTAACGAACGGAGAGGATAGGAACTAGAACCATGAGCGCGAAGAAGATCGTATTCGACGAAGACGCACGTAAGCGTCTCGCAAGAGGTGTCGACATTCTGGCTGATGCGGTGAAGGTCACGCTCGGACCGAAAGGCCGGCACGTGGTACTGAGCAAGAGCTGGGGCGCACCGACCGTCACGAAGGACGGTGTTTCGGTTGCGAAAGAGATCGAACTGAAAGACAAGTTCGAGAACATGGGCGCGCAACTGGTGAAGCAGGTTGCGAGCAAAACCTCGGACGAAGCAGGCGACGGCACCACCACTGCAACCGTCATTGCTCAGGCCGTTCTGCGCGAAGGCTCGAAAGCCGTTGCAGCCGGCGTGAACCCGATGGACCTGAAGCGCGGCATCGACCAGGCCGTGAAAGTGGTTACCGAAGCGCTCCAGAAAATGTCGACGCCGTGTACCGATCGCAAGTCGATCGCACAAGTCGGCGCGGTTTCGGCCAACGCCGATCAGGCGATTGGCGACCTGCTCGCCGAAGCGATGGACAAAGTCGGTAAAGAAGGCGTCATCACGATCGAGGACGGTTCGGGTCTCGAGAACGAACTCGAAGTCGTGGAAGGCATGCAGTTCGATCGTGGCTACCTGTCGCCGTATTTCATTACGAAGCCCGATCGCCAGGTTGCGGAACTCGACAGCCCGCTGATTCTGCTGCGCGACAAGAAGATCTCGTCAGTGCGCGAAATGCTGCCGGTTCTGGAAGCCGTGGCGCGTGCAGGCAAATCGCTGGTCATCATCGCCGAAGATATCGAAGGCGAAGCCCTGGCTACGCTCGTTGTGAACAAGC
>CAZLDA010000082.1:0-10218 GCA_964557875.1 uncultured Pseudomonadales bacterium
GATCGACACCCGTGCCGCACGGATCGTCGCCGTGGACAACAGCGACGCAATGGTGCGCGAGGCGTTTGCGCACGCCTTGCCGAACGCGCGCCGCACCGCGGTGTGTGGTTCGGCATTTCAATTGCCCTTTCGCGATCGCGCGTTCGACGCGGTCGTGTGTATGCGCTTTCTGCATCACCTCGCGCATCGCGAAGATCGGCTCGCCGCGCTCGAAGATATCCGCCGCGTTGCACGACACGGCGCCGTGGTTTCGCTATGGACCGACGGCAGCCGCGAAGGGCGCCGACGCTTGCGCGAACAGAACGCGGAAGCACTGCCGCGCGGCTTCGGCCGACGCGTGTGCATCGAACGCACCACGATCGAGCGCGATTTCGCCGACGCCGGTTTTTCCGGGGCAACGGGTCTCGATTTCGCGCCGGGACTGTCGATGTGGCGCGTTTATGCGCTGCACTGCGCGGATTGACCGGTTGTAATCCGCGAAATTACGCGCCCGGCATTGCGTTTCGATTCTCTCCAAATAGACTAGCGCGCTTTTGTCGACGCAGGCTTTCTGAATTCCGATGTCCCACGCTGCTACGAACCCGAAATCGCAACGCCCACACGAACTGAATTTCGACGTCAACGGGTTGCGCCTAACGGCCAAAGCATGGGGCGATCCATGCGGTGTTCCCACGCTTGCACTGCACGGCTGGCTCGACAATGCCAACACGTTCGACCGCCTCGCGCCGCTGCTGCCGGAACTCGACCTGGTTGCGCCGGATTTCGCCGGCCACGGTTTCTCGTCGCACCGCACCGCCGGCGTTCACTACACCTCGCTGCTCGACGTGCAGGACGTGCTCGCGATCGCAAACGATCTGCGCTGGGATCGTTTCAACATCATCGGCCACTCGATGGGTGCCAGCGTCAGCGCCGAACTCGCCGGACTGTTCCCCGAACGCATCCTGCGCGCCGTGCTCATCGACGGCTTTCCGCACTTCCAGGGAGACGCGAACGAGGGCGTGCTGGCGAATCGCCGCGCCATCGAGCAGATGCTGGCGCAGCACAAATCGCCACCGGTCTACGCCGACCTCGACGCGATGATCAAACGCGTCACCGAAGCGACGGACCAGAGTTGGGATGCCGCGGCTACACTGGTTGCGCGCGGTCATCGTCTGGTGCGCGGCGGCTACACCTGGCGCACCGACCCGCGCATCCGCTTCAGCACACCGCAACGCCAGAACGACGACCAACTCGACGCGTTGATGAAGCGCTCCACCGCACCGACGCTATTGATCGTCGCGAATCAGGGCGACACCTGGTATCGGCCCGGCATCGAACGACGCGCCGCGCACCACCCCGCACTGCGTGTCGAATACATTGACGGCCCCCACCACGTGCATCTCGAAGATGCGCCGCGCGTCGCCCGTCTGATTCGGGAATTTCTGCAATTGGGTTGACCCTTTCGATCCCGGGTTGAGCTTCGATGCCGGGTTGAGCTTCGATGCCCGGCGGAAATGGGGCTCGTCGCGCCGGACGCCCGCCGCTCGACCCCTCATCAAAGTCGACTGCCCTTAATTAGTGGCTGTGGCGTTCGACTTCGGCCGCGTGAACGGCACTCGACCGGGGCGTCGCGAAACGTGAGAGGCGCGGCAGAATCCACCGCTCGAAGTCGTCGACGAACTCATACACCACCGGCACCAGCACCAGCGAGAGAACCGTCGACGTGATGAGGCCGCCGATCACCGCAATCGCCATCGGCTGACGGAATTCGGAGCCCTGGCCGATCGACAGCGCGGTGGGCAGCATGCCGGCCATCATGGCGAGGCTGGTCATCACGATCGGTCTCGCCCGTTCGCTGCACGCTTCGAGTAATGCTTCGCGCTGGCTGTGCCCTTCGCGCTCGCGCTCGATCGCGTATTCGACCAGCAGGATGGAATTCTTCGCGGCCAGTCCCATCAGCATCAGGAAGCCGATGAGCGAGGGGATGCCGAGCATCGAACCGCCGAGCAGCAACGCGAGGAAAGCGCCACCCACGGCGGTGGGCAGGGCCATCATGATGATCACGGGTTTGAAGAAGCTGCGGAACAGCAACACCATCACGAGGTAAACCAGACCGATTGCCTCGACGAACGCGACGACGAAACCGAGCGTCAGTTGCTGCAGCGCCTGTTCCTGGCCCTGCGATGCGCGGCCGAGTCCCGGCGGCGGGTTCTTCAGCACCGGCAGCGCTTCCACCTTGTTCAGCGCATCGCCCAGCTGCACGCCGTCGGTGAGGTCGGCGCGGATGGTCAGGTTGCGCCTGCGATCGAAACGGCTGATCTGTGCGGGACCCGCCTGAAAGTAGACGTCCGCGACTGTTTCGAGCGTGGTCGTTCCTCCTGTGGCGGTGGGAATGCGCATGTTCTTGATCACCGACAGGTCGGCGCGCGCGTCTCGCGGGAGGCGCACGCGGATCGGAATGCGGCGCTCGCCTTCGTTCAGTTTGGCCACGTTGGCGTCGATGTCGCCGACCGTGGCGATGCGCGCCGCGGCCGCAATCGTTGCAACAGACACACCGAGGCGCGCTGCTTCATCGGGCTTCGGACGCACCACGATCTCGGGGCCGCTCGGCGGCGTCGTGGGGCGCGAATCGACGATGCCGCGAATCGAGCGCATCTCACGCTGCAACGCGAGGCCCGCCGCTTCGAGACCCTCGCCGGTTTCGCTCGTGAGAATGATGTTGATACCGGCCGAGCCGAACTCGGCGCTGCCGAACGTCAGCCGCGCATCGGGAATTTCGAGCAGCTTCGGCCGAATGCGGTCGCGGATCTCGCTGACGCGCGTAGCGCGATGCTCTTTGAGAATCAACGTGACCGTTCCCCTCGTAACGCCGGCGGTGGACGTGAAGCCGCCCGGACCGCCGCTCGTGCCGCCGCTGCCCACTTGCGCGAACACCGATTCCGCCTCCGGCTGCGCCGCCAGCAGATCGTGAACCTGAGTCACCACCGATCGCATGTCGGCGATGGTCGAACCCGGCGGTGCTTCGATGTCGACGCTCAGGAAGTTCGGATTGCCTTCCGGCTGAACGCCCTTCGGCAACGGCACCACGAGCGCGATGGAAGCGAAGAAGAGCACCGTGGCCAGTACGACCGACCACCATCGATGATCGAGCGCCCACTCGAGCGCCTGCCGATACACCTTCGGAAGTTCCGGTCGTTTCTTGGCCGGCTTGGGCACGAGGAAATACGCCGCCATCAACGGCGTGAGCATGCGCGCCACCAGCAGCGAGAACAACACGGCAACGGTCACCGTAACGCCGAACTCCCGGAAGAACTGGCCGGGGATGCCCGGCATGAAGACCACCGGGAAGAATGTGGCCGCGATGGCGAAGGTGGTTGCCACTACGGCAAGGGCGATCTGATCGGCGCCTTGAATGGCTGCGTCGTACGGACGCAACCCGCGGTATACGCGCTTCTCGATGTTCTCGATCTCGACGATGGCGTCGTCCACCAGGATGCCGATCACGAGCGTCAGCCCCAGTAGCGTCACCATGTTCAGGCTGAAGCCGAGCATGCTCATGAAGAAGAAGGTCGGGATCAGCGACACGGGCATCGCAATCGCCGTGATCAGCGTGGAGCGCCAATCGCGCAGGAACACCCACACCACCAACGCCGCCAGCAACATGCCCTCGAGCAACGTGTGCCACGTGGCGATGAAACCGGCGCGAGTCTGGTCTACCCGAGACAGAATCTTCGTGATCGAGATGCCTTCGTGGGTCGCAAGCAGCTTCTCGATCACCGCAGAGACACCGTCTTCAACGGTGATTTCGCTCGCGTCCTTGACCTTGCTGACCTGGAATCCGACCACCGGCTCCGCGTTCAGAAACGCAAACGAGCGGACCTCGGCCGAACCGTCGCCCACGTCCGCCACGTCGGAAAGCCGCACCGAACGGCCGCCGCCGGTCGGAATCGTTATGTCACGAATCTGCTCCACGGTGACCGCGGCACCCAGAATCCGCAGCGTCTGTTCGCGTCCGCCGACCGTCACGCGGCCACCCGGCGCGTCGAGACTCGCTACCGCCAACGCCTGGCTCACGTTGTCCGCGGTGAGTCCCTGAGCGGCCAGTCGATCGGGGTCGACGATGACGTTGATCTCGCGATCCACACCGCCGACGCGCCTGACCTGCGCTACACCGGGCGCGCCCTGCAGCGCCCGTGCAATGGTGTCTTCGATGAACCACGACAGTTCCTGTTTCGACATGGCGGGCGCCGCTACCGCGTAGGTCAGGATCGGCTGGTCATCCACCTCCAGGCGCCGGACCAGGGGCGGATCGATGTCGCGCGGCAGGTCTGCGCGGGCCTGATCGGTACGCGTACGCACGTCGTCCAGCGCCTTCTGCAGGTCGGTACCCAGATAGAACTGCACCACGGTCGTCGAAGAACCCTGCGTGATCGTCGACGAGATGTTCTGAACGTTCGGCAACCCCGCCATCGAGTTCTCGATCTGCCGGGTGATCTGGCTTTCCATTTCGGCGGGTGCCGCGCCGTTGCGCGTCACGCTGACGGCAACCGCCGGGAACTCCACGTTGGGGAAGTTCTTCACCGGCAGCTTGAGGTAGGAGAACAACCCCATCACCACGAGGGCGATGAACAGCACCGTGACGGGGATCGGGTTGCGGATCCCCCAGGCTGAAAGGCGAAACTCGTTCGGGTCGGTCATTGTGATTCAGTGACGGGCGATTCAGTGACGGGCGTTTGAGCGACGGGAGGCGGCGCCTCGACCGGAACGATCTTGTCTCCCGCAACCAGCATCGCAGCGGCCTTCGCGACCACACGCGAGCCGACGGGCGGCCCGCTGATCAACTCCACGTAGCCACCACCCCGCTGGCCGGTGACGACGGGCTCTCGCGCGATCGTGCCGTCAGCTGCGACCAGCATCACGGCCGCGCCGTCGGCGTCATACAGAATCGCCGTCTCCGGCACGGTGACACTTGCCACCGACACGCCCGTGAAAACTGCACGCGCGAATCCACCCGCGCGAACGGAATCCAGAACGGGCAATTCGATGCGCACCTTGCCGAGCTTCGTGTTCGCATCCACGCGCGGACTGATTAGGCGTACCTTCCCGTCCACTTCGGTACCGTCCGCCAGGACGACCTTTGCGGTGGAGCCCACCTCGAGTCGCGACAACGCGTTCTCCGAGACGTCTGCCGCCAACTCGATCAAGCCGTCTTTCGCGATGCGGAACCAGGGACTACCGCCGCCAGCCATGTCGCCCACCCGCACGTTGCGCTCGATCACGAGGCCGGCATAGGGCGCCCGGATCGTCATCCGTTCTTCCCGGATGCGCAGGTCGCGCGCCGACGCGGCCTGCGCATCGGCTTGCGCGCGCGCGGCTTTGGCGGCAAAGCGGCGTGCTTCGATCTGTTCCTTCGCGAACACGCTCTTGTCGTCCAGGTCCTTCACACGCGCCGCCTCCGCTTCGGCCCGCTCGGCCTGCACGGCCAGTTGGTTCGCCAGCGCCGCTTGTTGTTCGACCTGCGAACGCAGCAACGAGTCGTCGAGCCGGGCCAGCGGTTGGCCGCCCGTCACCCAGACGCCCTCCTCGACCAGCACCTCAGCAACCCGATAACCGCTCACGTCGGAGAACACCGCCGTGTCCTCGCGTGGAATCAGCGAACCCGATGCAATCAGACCGCCCTCGATGGGCCGCGATGCGACAGTGACCACGCTGACCGATTTCGAAGGCGTTTCGGGCGCCGCCGTCGCAGCCGCTTCCTCGCCTTTGCCGCAACCGGCCAGCGCAACGCCGGCACCGACGAGTGCTGCGATCTGCATGGAGCGCAGCAATGAGCGCGTTGTCGACATGGGCTATCTGCGAACGGTGCGAGAGGGAAACTTCACGTAGGGGCACTTCCTGGAGCCAAGGTAGCGGCGAAGGAGAGGCGCAATTATCGGCCAACAGCGCCTTGAAGGGGAAGCCGACCGCTTAGGTTACACGGCCCCTTCCGTCATACAGCCTTCGTCAGGCGGTAAGTGTAGCGAGCATCTGCCGCAAAGCTTCGACGAACCGCTCAGGCTGGTCGAGGAAGACGTGGTGTTGCGCGTCTTTCACGCCAACGGCCGGAAAATCCTGTGGAATCAGCTCGCGCATGTACTCGAGCGTGCGTTTGGAGAACAACTCGCTGTTCTCGCCGTAGATCACGCCCACTTTGCAGCGCAGCCCTTTGTAGTCGTCGGCGAAGCGCTCTGCGCCCTTCAGCGTATCGAGCAGATCGTCGTCGAATTTCCACGTCCAGCCGCCGTCCGCCGGCATCAGCGAATGGCGCGCGATGTAGTTGAGTATGTACTGGTTCTCACACGGTTGCGGCGGCTGCAGCCGGAACCGCGCCAATGCCGTTTCGCGATCGGGGTAACGTTTTGCACGTCCGCCCATGGGCGGACGATCGGGCACGGGTTCATCGGGGTGGCGAATGCCGGAGTCCACCAGCACCAACCCGGCGAAACGATCGGGGAACAGATTCGCGGCCTTCACGGCCATGTAGCCGCCGAAGCTGTGCGCCACAACGATGCTGTCAGGGCCGAAACCGGCGTCGTCGAGCACGGCGCAGATTTCGGCGGCGTACGTCGCGGGATCGTATTCGTACCGGAAGTCCGAATCGCCCATACCGGTGAGGTCCATCGCAGCAACACGATACTCACCGGCGAACTGAGGGGCGATGAAATCCCACCAGCGCGAGTGAGCATTCATGCCGTGAATGAACAACAGACCGCGACCGTTCCCGCCCTCCCATCGCCGATAAGCCACATCGCATTCTTCGACCTCGACGCGCTTCTGCTGCGATTCGGTCTCGACGGCCTTGAAGAACCAGTCGGGCACCGTGTTCGAACTCGGGCGTTCCCATCTGCTCATGGTCGCTCCCCGCTCTGGATATCCAGCGCTTGTTTAAAGGGCTCCGAAACGTTTCAGGTGATGGTCGACGTTGCCGAACATCGTGTCGATCATGGTCAGGCGCTTGAAGTAGTGGCCGATGCTGAGTTCTTCCGTCATACCCATGCCGCCGTGGAGTTGCACCGCCTGCTGGCCGACGAAACGCCCCGACTTACCGACCTGCACCTTGAATGCGGATACCGCCTTCTGCGCCTCGGGACCATAACCTTCCGCCAACCGCATCGCCGCCATGAACATCAGCGACTTCGACTGTTCGTACTCCATGAACATGTCGACCATGCGGTGCTGCAATACCTGGAACTTTCCGATCGGCTGGCCGAACTGCACGCGCGTTTTGCAGTACTCGACAGTGGCCTTGTAGAGCACTTCCATGCAACCCACGGCTTCGGCGCCGATGGCGAGCGTTGCCTCGTCCACCGCCTGCTCGATCACGTCGAGACCTTTGCCCACTTTGCCGAGCACCGCGGATTTCGGGACGGCGACATTCTGCAGATGCACCTCAGACGCACGCAACGCATCTACCGTCGGATAGTCGCGCCGACTCAATCCCGCGGCATTCCTGTCGACGATGAAAAGCGTGATGCCGCTGCGCGCTCGTTGCTGGCCCGACGTACGCGCGGATATCACCAACAGATCAGCTGAGGGGCCATTGATGACCACCGCCTTGTGGCCGTTCAGCACATAGCCGTCGTCGGATTTCACCGCGGTAGTCGTGATGTCGGCGAGGTTGAAGCGGCCCTGCGGTTCGGCAAAAGCAAACGCGCCCTGCAAACTTCCGTCGACGATTTTCGAGAGGTACTTTTCTTTCTGCGCGCGACTACCGGCGGTGCGCAGCATGCCGCCTACGAGCACGACGGTCGGCACGAACGGCTCCACCACCAACCCGCGGCCGAACTGTTCCATGATCAACATGGTTTCGATAGGCCCGCCGCCGAAACCGCCGTCAGCCTCGGCAAACGGCACACCCAGCCAGCCGAGTTCGGCGAACGTCTTCCAGTTGGCGGTACTGAAGCCCGGCTCGTTCTTCACGAGCTTCTGGCGTGCTTCGAACGCGTAATCGTTCTGAATGAAACGCTCGACGCTGTCCTTCAACAGGCTCTGTTCGTCGGAAAAGGAAAAATCCATGAAACGTCTACCCCCGTGACAATGTGTACTCGTCAGCGCGTCCCGGCTTGTCTTCTACAGCCCGAGAACCGCCTTCGAAATGATGTTCTTCTGAATTTCGTTCGAGCCGCCGAAGATACTCGACGCCCGGCCGAAGAGCATTTCCTTCAGCGCAGCTACGGCGAGCTCCGGCCCGATCGGCCCTTCGTTGTCGATCAGTCGTTGTTGCGGATACGGCGCTCCGTAATACCCGTATGCCTCGATCGTGAGATCGCTGAGGCGCTGGCTGATCTCGGTGCCGCGGATCTTGAGAATCGACGACTCCGGCCCCGGTGCGCCGCCCTGCTCCACGCTCGCGAGCGTACGCAGTTCGGTTACTTCCAGCGCCATCAATTCGATTTCCACTTCGTCGATCTTGCGCTTGAACGACGGCTCGTCGATGAGCCGGCCGGTGCCCAGCGACGTTTCTGCGGCGATGCGCTTCAACTGCGCAACCTGTACCTGCGAACGCGCGACGCCGGCGATGCCGGTGCGCTCGTGCGTGAGCAGACCCTTTGCGTACGTCCAGCCGTCGTTCTCTTTACCGATGAGGTTGGACACGGGCACGCGCACGTCGGTCAACGTCACCGAATTCACGTGGTGCTGATCGCCGAGAATCAGGATCGGATGCACTTCGATGCCGGGCGTCTTCATGTCGATGAGAATGAAGCTGATGCCCTGCTGCTTTTTCGCTGCACGTGTATCGGTGCGAACGAGGCAGAACATCCAATCGGCGCGATGCGCACCGCTCGTCCACGTCTTGGATCCATTCACCACATAATGGTCGCCGTCGCGCACCGCGCGCGTCTGCAACGCGGCGAGGTCGGAACCGGCGCCCGGTTCCGAATAACCCTGACACCATTGCACGCGCGCCTCGCGAATCGGCCCGAGGTGCTGCATTTGCTGTTCCTTGGTTCCCCAGGTGTACAGCACCGGCGCGAGCATGCGCGCGCCGAACGGACTCATCTGCGGGCAGTTCGCCTTCGCCGTTTCGCGATCCCAGATGTAGTGCTGAGTGGGTGACCAGCCCGTGCCGCCGAACTCGACCGGCCAACTCGGCACCGACCAGCCGCGCGCCGCGAGTGCGTCGAACCATTGCCGCACCGCAGGATTTGCGGGCGATGCATCGAACACGTACTCGTCGCTGCGCAGGTGCGCCGGCCAATGCTGGTCGATGAATGCGCGCACCTCGGCCTGGAACTCGAGATCGGCCTTGCGCAGCTTCAGATCCATGACTCGCGAACCCGTACGAAAAAAGCAGGGAATGGTATGCCGCGGCTCAGCGGGCTGACAAGGCAACGGCCCACGCACGAGACTTTGGCCGGAACCGGGCGTTTGGAAAATCCGGACAGTCAAGGCAACATAGCCCGCTCGCCCGCCCACCGGTCAAATCGCATGAGTTATTCGCAGATCCTGTACGACGTCGAAGACGGCGTACTCACCATCACCATGAACCGTCCCGAGAAGTTGAACGCGTTCACCGGCACGATGATGACGGAGATGATCGACGCGTTCGATCGTTCCGATGCCGACGATTCGATCCGCGCCGTGATCGTTACCGGCGCCGGTCGTGCGTTCTGCGCTGGAGCGGATCTGGGTGCAGGCGGCGCGACGTTCGACGCAGACGGCCGCGGCGATCGTCCGAAAGGTCTCAACCGCGACGGCGGTGGGCTTCTGACGCTGCGCATTTTCGACAGCAAAAAACCTGTGATCGCCGCAGTAAACGGACCCGCCGTGGGTATCGGCGTGACGATGACGCTGGCGATGGACATTCGGCTCGCAGCCGACGTTGCGCGGTTCGGTTTCGTATTCGCACGCCGCGGCATCGTGCCTGAAGCGTGTTCGAGCTGGTTCCTGCCGCGTGTCGTCGGAATCAGCCGCGCGCTCGAATGGGCGTATTCCGGCCGTGTGTTCCCGGCGGAAGAAGCGCTCGAGGGTGGTCTCGTGCGCAGCATTCATCCCAAGGACCAGCTGATCGCAACTGCGCGCGGTATCGCCCGCGAGATCGCGGACAACACGTCGGCCATCTCGGTGTCGCTGATCCGCCAGATGATGTGGCGGATGCTCGGTGCAGATCATCCGATGGAAGCGCACAAGCTCGATTCGCGCGGCGTGTACTACACCGGACGCTCGCCGGATGCGCGCGAAGGCGTGGAAGCATTCCTC
>CAZLDA010000083.1:0-389 GCA_964557875.1 uncultured Pseudomonadales bacterium
CTTTTGCATCGTCGCGGGTCAACTGTTCGAGCGTACCGGTGAGCACCCAGGTTTGTCCCGCGAGCGGCGCCTGCGCGGCGCGCTCGATCGGCGGCATCGCAGGCCAGTGCACGCCGATGTCTTTGCCGATCAACCGTTCGATGACCTCGCGGTTGTGCGGCTGCTGGAAGAACTGATGCACGCGTTCCGCCACGATCGGCCCCACGTCAGGCACTTCGACCAGCTGCTCCACGGTCGCATCCATCAACGGCGCGATATCGCCGAAATGGCGCGCGAGATTGAGTGCCGTAGCCTCGCCCACCTCGCGGATGCCGAGCGCATAGATGAAACGCGGCAGTGTCGTGGCGGGGCCTCGGGCGAGCGCGGCGCGCCGGTTATGCCCCCCCGGG
>CAZLDA010000083.1:399-10167 GCA_964557875.1 uncultured Pseudomonadales bacterium
CGACTTCGATCGATCGCGTCGCGCAGGTTCTCCGCCGACTTGGGCCCCAGCCGGTCGAGCGCTTCCAGCGCCGCAACGTCGAGCGAATAGACATCCGCCACGTGACTCACGAGTCCATGCTCCACCACCTGGTCTACCAGCTTGTCGCCGAGACCTTCGATGTCCATGGCCAGCCGCGATGCGAAATGACGAATCGCTTCTTTGCGCTGCGCCGGGCAATCGAGGCCGCCGCTGCAGCGCGCCACTGCTTCGTCGTCAGCACGATAGATGTCGGAACCGCAGACCGGACATTGCGACGGCACGACGATCTCGGCTGCATCGCCGGGGCGTTTCGACAAGACGACGCTGATCACCTGAGGGATGACATCGCCGGCGCGCCGCACCATCACAGTGTCGCCGATCATGAGACCGAGGCGCGCGATCTCGTCCATGTTGTGGAGCGTTGCGTTGCTCACCGTGACGCCGCCCACGAACACCGGTTCGAGGCGTGCTACCGGCGTTACCGCGCCGGTGCGGCCCACCTGAAACTCCACACCGATCACGCGAGTGGTCGCTTCCTCGGGCGGGTATTTATAGGCGATGGCCCAGCGCGGCCTACGGGTGATGGTGCCGAGCCGTTCCTGCCGATCCAGGTCGTTCACTTTGAACACGACGCCGTCGATTTCGTACCCGAGCTGCGGCCGTTGCGCCAGTACGCGTGCGGCGTACTCGTAGCAGCCGCGCGCACCCTCGACGACTGCACGAAGGGGATTCACCCTCACGCCCCATTCCTTCAGCGCCGCCAGCACATCGCTCTGCGTCTTCGGCGCGAAACGGCCTTCGACGAGACCCACGCTATAGCTCAGAAAACTCAAGCCTCGTTCCGCCGTAATGCGCGGGTCGAGCTGCCGCAAACTGCCCGCCGCGCCGTTGCGCGGATTCACCATCGGCTTGTCGCCGCGTTCGATTGCCTTTGCGTTGAAGGCGCGAAACGCCTCGATCGGCAGATAGACCTCTCCGCGCACCTCGAGCGTGGCAGGCGCACCTTTGCCGCGTAGTTGCAGCGGTATTGCAGAGACGGTGCGGACGTTGGCGGTGATGTCTTCGCCTTTCTGGCCGTCACCGCGCGTCGCGCCCAGTTTCAGCACGCCGTGTTCGTACAGGAGGCTCACCGCAATGCCGTCGATCTTCGGTTCGCACGAATATTCGAGCTCGTCCTGCGTCCCCAGGCGTGAACGACAGCGCGCGTCCCACGCGTCAATCTCGTCGAGGGTGGTGCTCTTCTCGAGCGACAGCATCGGCAACCGATGGGTCACCGTGCCGAACTCGCCTCGCGGCGCAGCGCCGACGCGCTGAGTCGGCGAGTCCGGCGTGATCAGCTCCGGGTTCTCCGTTTCGAGCGCGCGCAGGCGATCGAACAGCGCGTCGTATTCGCCGTCGGACAGTTCCGGATCGTCGAGGACGTGATAACGGTAGTTGTGATGTTCGATCGCCGCGCGAAGCGATGCGATCTCTTCGAGGAGCTTGCGGGGAGCCTTCACTGCGGCACCCCCGGGGTCAGGCGCGTTGCGACATCCGCTTGCGCGAGAAGTCTTCGATGCGCGCGCGACAGTGCTGGATCGTCTGGCTCGTCATCACCGACAACTGCTCGTCCTTCAGGTCGGCGCCCAACGAAGCGGCCACGTCGCGCGTTACCGCGAGCATGTCTTCGAACACTTCGAGCGGCTGTCCCGGACCGGGCATCCGCATGAAGAAGCTCACACCGGGTGTCTTGAAGACTTCCATCGCAGACAGGTCGAACGTACCGGGCTCCACCGCACTCGCCACGCTGAACTGCACTTCCTTCGACGCCGGCTGGACGCGATGGAAGATGTTCATGTCGCCGAACTTGAGGCCGTTCCGCAGGAATGCCTCCATGAGATCGGTGCCGCCGAACTTGGCGCCGTTGCGGGCCAGCACGTTGATGACGATGACTTCGGGCGGAACGGATCGGGACGCCATCGGCTCGATGGCTTCCTCGTGGTCCTCGTGCTTCTCGGCCGGACGCGTCTGGATCGGTTGAGGCACCGCGCGCGCCGTTTCGCGACCGCGTTCGCGCGGCCGCTCGGGCACGATCGGGCGAGCCTTCGACTCCTTGTGCGCTTCCTTGTGCTTCACAACCGGTTCACGCACCGGCTGGGTTTTGCGTTGAGCGACGAACGGCTCGCGGTGTTGCGCCGGTTTGTCGACCGCGGCCGACACCACCGGTTCCAGTGCCAGGTCGGTCTGTTCGATCGGTTCGCTCATGCGAACGCGTGCGCCGCCGTTCGGCAGCTCTGCACGCAGCAGATCGAGGTCGTCGTAGTCGCCGCGCGGAATGTTCGGATCGATGTCGATCTTCAGCGTGTCGCGTCGGCTCCGCCAGGCCAGCCAGAATCCGTGGCCGATGACGGCGATCAACAACAATCCGCCGCCTACGAGTATCCAGTCCTTAATGTCCATTGGCGCCCCTCGCGCACATCGTCAGCGTCGTCCTGACACTACACAGCGGCCATCTCGGCCGCCTCCTCTACGTCAACCGATACCAGGCGCGATACGCCCGGCTCGTTCATGGTGACACCCATCAGGTGATCCGCCATCTCCATCGTCAGCTTGTTGTGCGTAATGACGATGAATTGTACGCCCTCGGACATCTCGCGAATCAGGCTCGCGAACCGGACGACGTTGGAGTCGTCGAGCGGCGCGTCCACTTCGTCGAGCAGGCATACAGGGCTCGGATTCAGCTGGAAAATCGAGAAGATCAGCGCCACGGCCGTCATCGCTTTCTCCCCGCCGGAAAGCAGATGGATGCTTGCGTTGCGCTTACCCGGCGGCCGCGCCATCAACGTGACGCCGGTATCGAGCAGGTCTTCGCCGGTCAATTCGAGATAGGCATGCCCGCCACCGAACACCTTGGTGAACAGTTCACCGAGGCCCTTATTCACCGCGTCGAACGTTTCTTTGAAACGCGAGCGCGTTTCGCGGTCGATGCGGCGGATTGCATTGCCGAGCGTCTCGAGCGCTTCCACCAGGTCGGCATGCTGTTGATCGAGATACTGTTTGCGCTCCGCCGACGATTCGTATTCTTCGATCGCCGCGAGGTTGATCGGGCCGAGCCGCTGAATCCGGTTCGCGATGCGCTCGAGTTGTTCGGTCCACGCCGCCTCGGTTGCTTCGGCCGGCAAGGTTTCGCGCACTGCGTCCGGCGCGAGCCCGGTCGCTTCGAGTTGTTCGACGAGACTGCTGCGTCGGACGTGCAGACCCTGCCGGTCGACCCGCGCTGTTTCCAGCGTGGAGCGAACACCTTCTACCGCTTCGGCATGTTGGCCGCGTTTCGCCTCGAATTCGCGCACCTGCAGATCGGCCGCTTCGAGCGCGCGTCGAACGTCGGCGAGCTTGTTCTCCACCGCGAGACGCTCTGCGAGCTTGCCGTCGAGTTCGCCGCGCAAGCTCGGCAGCGGCGCCTGGCTCGACTCGACGCCGGCGGTCAATTCGCCGTGCCGATCGGAGAGTTCCTGTTGCTGACGCAACAGTCGTTCACGCGCGGTCTGCGTCGCATCGAGCCGCGACACCAGGTTCTGCTTCTCGCCGTTCAACGCATGGAAGCGGTCACGATCGGCGCGCGCCTGTTGCCGCGCCTGCTCAACCGCCTGCATGTTCGCTTCGCGCGCCGATGAAAGCCGCGCACGATCGGCTTCGAAGCCTTCGCGCGCACGCTCGGCCTGAACGAGCCGTTCGCGGGCCGTCTGTAACCGGTCGGCTTCGTGCGCCACTTGCTGCTCGGTCTCGACGGCTTCGCGGCGCAGGCGTTCGCGACGCGCATCGGCCTCTTCCAGCCGCACGCGGTGCACACCATGATCGGCGCGCAGTTGGCCGAGCGTTTGCGACAAGGCGTTGATGGTGCCGTGCAGCTCCTGGCGGCGATGATCGAGCCCATCGACACGTGCCCGCCCCTCGGCAACGCGACCCTGCAACTCCGTCAGATTCAGTTCCGCCTGCTCTACCCGCTCGCGCAGAACGTCGAGTTGCTGACCGCGTTCGATGATCCCGTGGCCGATGTCTTCGCCGCGGTCGATGCGCAACCAGTCCGCGCCGAGCCAGATACCGTCGCGCGTGATCACGCTTTCGCCGTGACCGAGCTTCGAACGATGGTCCATTGCCACCGACAAGGACTGCGCTGCGTACACGCCGTTCAACAGTGAACCGAGCGGCACGCGCGATTTCACGAAGCTCGAGAGCAACGGCAAGCCGCCGCTGCCGCCTTCTACTCGTCCGCCATCTACCAGCGTGACCAGGCCGTGTTCCAGGCTGGCGAACTGCTGCGCGTACGTTGCGATCGAGTCGACGTGTACTGCCTGCAGGCGATCGCCCAGCACGCTTTCGACCGCACGTTCCCAACCGGACGTAACCGACAGCCTGTCGCCTATGCGCGGTGCATCGGCCAGCTGCTGCGTGCGCAACCAATCGTCGGCGGCGCCTTCGGTGCGGCCAAGCGCGGCGCGTTGTACTGCCTCTAGCGACGCGAGTTCGTGACGCAGCACCTGCACGTCGCTGCGCGCTTCTTCCAGTACCTGCTCGCGAATGACGAGATCCTCGCGCGACGCGCCGAGCTCCGCGAGGCAGTGTTCCATGTCGAGCTCGGCCGCCTTCAGCGAGGCCGTCTCGGCGGCGATGCCCGCTGCGAGCTCGCCGATGTCGTCAGACGTATCGCCCGCGACGATGTTGCGCGCTTCGTCGTCGAGCTGCGCCGCACGCGACCGCAAACGCTGCAAAACCTGTTCGAAGTGTTCGATGCGAGAAGCTTCGACGTCGGACTCGCGCTGATTCGCCGCAGCGCGTTCGTTGAACGCCTCCCAGCTCGCCTGCCATTCGTTCAGTCGCGCCTCGGCTGCTTCGAGCGCAACGTTCGAGCGCTCGTCTTCGGCACGCGCAGCGTCTACACGGGGACCGGCTTCGGCGAGCGCGGAGCGCAACGTCAGAATCTGCTCTTCGTCCATGGCGAGCTGCCGGTCGGTTTCCTTCCGGCGTTGCGACACCGAATCGAGATCGAGTTCCAGCTGCGCTACACGCTGCTGGTTGTAGGCAATGGCTTCTTCGATGCGGGCGATGTCGGCGCCGAGCTGGTAATAGCGACCCTGCACCTTGTTGAACTCGTCGCTGTGCTCGGTGTGCTGGGCGCGGCTCTTTTCGATCTCCGCATCTACCGCGCGCTGTTCCGCGATGGCGCGTTCCAGCGCCACTTCCAACGCACGAATTTCGGTTTCGCGGGCGGTCAGCGCCGCTTCGAGCGCGACCAGGCGCAGCGTGTGCAGTTCGGCGGTGGTTTTGCGCTCTTCTTCCTTCAGCTCGCGATAACGTTCGGCGGCGCGCGCCTGGCGTTGCAGGTGGTCGAGCTGACGCGCCAGTTCCTCGCGCACGTCGTTCAGGCGTTCGAGGTTCTCTTCGGTATGGCGGATGCGGTTTTCCGTTTCGCGGCGCCGCTCCTTGTACTTCGAGATGCCGGCCGCCTCTTCGAGGTACACGCGCAGATCTTCGGGCTTCGCCTCGACGAGCTGACTGATCATGCCCTGCTCGATGATCGAGTAACTGCGCGGGCCAAACCCCGTGCCCAGGAAGATGTCCATGATGTCGCGACGGCGACACTTCGTGCCGTTCAGGAAATACACCGACTGGGCGTCGCGGGTGACCTGACGACGGATCGCGATTTCGGAGTACTGCGCGTATTCACCGCCGATGCGGCCGTCGGAGTTGTCGAACGACAGTTCGATGCTCGCGAGCGCGGTCGGCTTGCGCGAGGTCGAGCCGTTGAAGATCACGTCGGTGATCGCCTCGCCGCGCAGTTGGCGAGCGGAGCTTTCGCCCATCACCCAACGCACGGCGTCGATGATGTTCGACTTACCACATCCGTTGGGTCCGACGATTGCGCAGCGATTTCCGGGGAAACTGACCGTTGTCGGATCTACGAACGACTTGAAGCCGGCCAGCTTGATTTGCTTGAGTCGCATTGACTGCTGCGTTTGCTTCCGAGCGCGGGCGAACCGCGGCCAAGTAAATTGCTGATAACGGCCCTCTAGAGCGAACTTGGGCCGGTGGCCCCCGCGGGGCCGCGCGTAGTGTATAGAAATTATTTTCCGATCACTACGCGCGCGAACGGGAATTTGCTGATGCGCGCGAGATTCTTCGCCATCTGTCGGCGCGCGAGACGTCACACCGACAGACCCACGAAGCGGGAGTCAGAGAATTTCCGCGTCGGTCAGTGCACTTTCGATCAATGCACTTTTGATCAATGCACAGCGGCGTCGAGCGCCAACGTCGCTTCGCGACGAAAGTGCGCACGCACCAGTTCACCGAGGCGCGCCCGATCGTTTGCGATTACCGCATCGAGCAACGCACGCGCAAAACGCGTTACGTCGCGCGGATCGAAGTGGTTGTGTTCGGCCGCACGGCGCGATACCCGATGCATAGCAGGGGTCAGGTCGCGTATGACGGTGCTCAGATAGGAATTGCCGGCGAGATCGAGTCCGGCGTGGAAAAACGCTAGTTTTGCCGACACGAGAGCGTCGATCGACTCGGGCGCCAGGTGCTCGCTCATCGACGTGAGCGCGCACTTGAAGCCATCCAGGGCATGTGGCCGGCCGTTGCCGCTGACCTTTGCCGCTACTCGTACCAACAGCATCAGCACCATCTCACCGAAGAACTCCGTCAGGTCCCCGATGCGTACCGGCTCGAGGCCGCTGACCACCGCGCCACGGCGCGGGATGATGTCGATGAGGTGACGCCCTTCGACGATCAACAACGCTTCACGCACCGACCCGCGTGAAACGCCGAGGTCCTTCGCGACCTTGAGTTCCTGAATCCGCTCGAGCGGTGCGAGCCGCCCTTTGATGATCTCGTCGCTGAGGTGGTTGGCGATCTGTTCGGTAAGACTCGCCGCCGGCTTGAATCCCATCATCGTGGTTGTCTCTGTGCGACCCTGAGGTAGACGGTTCGACAGCACACGATCGATTTTGTTTCCGCGACGTGCGAGGACCTGCGAACTAGGAAAAGTACCTATCCGCCGATGATCAACTCCACGGGATCGGCGTTGCGCGGATCGAGCACGTGCGCTGCGCTCTCGAGGTCGCCCGGTTGACGCTTGGGGTCGCCGGATAGAGAGAGGCGCGCCACGACCTCAACGCGTTGAAACGCGCTCAACACACGCGTGGGTTGCATCGCATCGCGATCGGTCAGCACGAGTTGTTCAGGCAAGCCGGCCGGATCGAGCGCGCGCACGGCGATGGGCATCGGCGGCCCGTCCGGAACCCGCGCGATGACGAAAACGCGCGCGGTCGATGTGGCTTTGACACCCGGCGCCAACGCAACGCGCAGGTGCACCGCGACATCGCCCGCGGCGGGTTGCTGTGCTGGCGCGGTGGCCGCAGCGCTCGCCGGTTCGGCGCCGATCTTGAGGCGCACGGGTGTGACTCCGGCGCTCAACGTGACACCGTCCTGCGCCGCATGCGGATCGTCGGCACCCACCGACAGTGCACCGCTCGCCGATATACGCGCGGCGACGTTCAGCCTTTCGCCGGCGTTCAGCGTCACGTCGCCCTGCATCGCGTTCGTTCGATCGAGGCGCACCGTCATCGTCGCGGCGTCTACGGGTTGGCGCGCCACCAGCAACGGCATCCGTTCGCCCGGCTTGCGCGCGGATACGAACAAGGCGGCGCCGGGAGGCAAGCCCCGTGCGGCGTCGCCGACGTCGATCGTCACGTCGAGCGACGGCCCCACCCCCTCGCCGAGCAACGTGCGCGCGCGGTCGAGACCTTGTTTCAACGCAACGGTGCGCGGGCCGGCCGACCCGCCGGCGATTGCATTCAGCACATGCCGTGCCGCTGCGGCGTATTCGGCTTTGCGAAACGCATCGAGCGCGAGAATTTCGAGAACGACCGCTTGTTGCGGATCGGCACCGAGGATGCGATCGATCAATGCGCGATTCGTGTCGGTAACGGTGCCTCGATCGGCAACGAAGCGTGCCTGCGCAAGCGCAACCTGCACCGATGGATCATCCGGTTGCGCGGCATACACCTGTTCGAACGCGGCCACTGCGCCGGATGCGTCGTCGAGCCGCATCAGCGTGTGACCCAGCAGATACCAGCTTTCGAGATCGCCCGGTGTCGTCGCAACGCGCGTACGCAACCGCATGACCAGATCACCGAGCGCCATTGGGTCTGCGTCGGCATCGCGCAGAACCTTGGCCGATTCGCCGAGTCTCACGGCGTCGTATGCGCCCAGCTTGTGATACATCGTCAACGAAATTGCCGCGATCGCCGCAACCACCGCGAGAGCCGCCCACACCGAGCGCCCGCTCGAGCCCGCCTCTGCTTCCTTCGCGGCAGCATCGTCGAGCAACGTGGCGGCGAGTTCCTGCGTCTGTGCCGCGGCCACGTCCGCCGTGATCTCTCCTGCGTCGCGGTCGCGTTCGATCTCCTCGACCCTCTGGCGATAAAGCTCGACGTTAGTGCCCCGACGGTCGGCAGTATCGGCGACGGTGCGCGATCTCAGCAGCGGCCATGCAGCGAATGCAGCAGCAAACACGAGGCAAGCGCCGGCCGCCAGGACGAATCCGGTCGCCGTCATTTCGTGTCCGTTCCCGAGTCGCGGCGCAACAATGCGTCGAGGCGCGCCTGATCGACCTCGCTCAGCGGCTCGGCTGCACCGCGGCGTCGCCGCGCCAGCACCACCACCATCGCAAAGCCGATCACCAGCAACATGCCCGGCGCAACCCACAGCAGGAGGGTGCCGCGACGCACCGGCGGGTTGTACAGAACGAAATCTCCGTAGCGCGCCTGCAGATAGTCGCGAATCGCCTGATCGGTCGCCCCTTCGAGAATCAGTCGGTGCACCGTCGAGCGCAGATCGGCGGCAATCGGCGCATCCGAACCCGCGAGGTTCGTGTTCAGACACTTCGGACAGCGAAACTCTTCGGTCAACGCGCGATAGCGCGCCTCCTGTGTGGCATCCGCAAACGTAAACGCTTCGATGGCGCCTTCGGCCGCGGCGCGAAACGGCGCCCCGAGGAGTACCGCCAGCAACAGGAGAACGCCGAGACGCCGGTCAACCATGCGGCGCCTCTGTTCCTGCCGCCGCTGACTTCGCCAGCGCGTCGAGGTGCGGTTTGATTTCTTCCTGCCACACGCGGCGGTTCACGTCGCCGACGCGTTTGTAGACGATGGTGCCCGACGCATCGATCAGAAAACTCTCGGGCGCACCGTATACACCGAGATCCACCCCGAGCGTGCCCTGCGCATCGACGATGTTGAACTCGTACGGATTGCCGAGCTGCGACAGCCAAAGGCGCGCTTGTGCGGGATTGTCCTTGTAGTTCACACCGATGATCCGCAAGCCGCTCTCTTCATGAATGCGCAACAGTTCGGCGTGTTCGGCGCGGCACGTCGGGCACCAGGTCGCCCAGACATTCACCAGCGCGGGGCCGCGCACATCCGCCTTCGTGAGGCGTCGCTCGGTGCCGTCCTGCACCTCGAGCGCGGGCAGGTCGAACTCCGGGAACGGTTTACCGATGAGCGCCGACGGCAGCTGGTGCGGATCGTTCAGACTGAATCCCGCATACAGCAGTGCGACGATCACCACGAATGCCGTCAATGGAATGAACAGGCTCGCGCGACTCATGACACCGACGCGGTCGATGATCGGGCGGCGCTCTTCACGTGCGGGTCTCGACCTGCCCGCGCTCGAGGTGCAGGACGGCACCGAGCGACGCCTCACGAAGGC
>CAZLDA010000084.1:0-10096 GCA_964557875.1 uncultured Pseudomonadales bacterium
CTTGGAAACAAACGACCACGCGTACGTCAGAGGATCGCCGCCAGTCGTGGTCGATCCGCTGCCGTCGAGATACGCCGTGTAGGGGTCGGCGCCGCCGTTGCATGCCAATGGAGGGGGGGAGCGCGAGTATGTCTCTCCATTCAGGAGTGTCTCGCAGACGCCCCCCGCATCGGCCGTCAGAGTTGCGGCCGTACCCGGCGCCGGTGGAGGTATGGGGGGCGTGCTCGTGGCGCCTCCGGATCCACCGCCGCAACCCGCCGTGAACAGCGCGACAAACAACAGCAATGCCAAGGCGATCGGAGTACTGCCGGCGCCGCGGCAAGTCAGTTCCCGGTTTGACGTCAGTTCAGTCAAATTTTGCCGTCCCACGAACGCGTCGCTGCGACCGCGCCACCAGGGCTCTCGAATCTCTCGTCAAACGAGATTTTCAAACGGTTGGCAGAAAAAATGTGCCCCGTTTCACAGTTGTGCGACTTTGCACAAGGTTCTTCGATTTTCGTTGCCGGCATGCTAATGAGAGAGCAACGACAGAACGGATCGCGAGTGTTCGTCGAACATGGCGAGCCACTGCGACTCCGGATTCGCGCGTGCGAGATCGTACGCGCTGGCCGAATTCGAGTTGCGGATTCGCGCGTCAGCGCCCTGCTGCAGGAGGTACTTCGCCATTTCGAAATGATCGGCGCTCGCGGCTCGGAACAGCGGCGTATTGCCTTGGGAATCGCGGCTGTCGAGGTGGGCGCCGGCGGCTACCAGTAGCGTAGCCGACGCGATATCGCCGTCGATCGCCGCAAGATGTAGAGGCGTAGACCCGGAACTCGACGCGACGTTCGGGCTGTGTCCGCCTTTCAACAGTGCGTCTACCGACTCGGCGGAGTGCGCGCTGACAGCCTGATGAAGGGGTGTAACACCGGATGAATCGGCGGGGAACTTCTCCGGAGCGGGAACCGGCTTCAGAGCCGTCAGAAGCAGGTTCACATCACGCGAGTCGGTGCTTCCCGACGCATACCAGAGTGCCGTGCGACCTCGTTCGTCTGCGAGTGTTGCATAGGCGCCGTGTTCCAGCAGGCTGCGAATCGATTCGGCTGTCCCGAATTCGGCTGCGATCATCAGTGCAGTGCGCCCACCCGCGCCGCGCACGTTCGGATCGGCATGATGTTCGAGCAGGCGCGATGTCATGTCGGCGCTGGTGCGACTTGCAGCAAGCCCCAGTGCAAATCGTCCCTGTGCGTCGACCGTGTCGGTCGGTGCGCCCGCGTCGAGCAGTGCAACAGCGATCGTGTCGTAGTTCTTCTCGATGGCGACCTGCAACGATGTCTGCCCGCCCGGTAGCATCGATTCGTCGCGGGCACCCTGCGCGAGCAACACTGCAACGACCTCTGCGTGCCCCTGATCGACGGCTCGACGCAACGCCGTCTGTCCGATCGCGTCGCGCGCGTTTGTGTCCGCGTTAGCCGACAACAGCTCGACCAGCTTCAGGTCACCACTCCATGCGGCGACGCTGAGATCAGGCCAACCTTCGAATCGTTTGTCTTTGCGCAGGCCCGCCAAACGCGCCGTTGGATCGAGTTGCTCGGCGGCTGTGGCTTTCGATGGATCGGCAGCCACGCCTTTGGCCTGCGCGAGTTGCGCGGCGGTCCAACCGGCGGCGTTGCGCGCCGCGAGGTTCGCGCCGTGACGGGTCAGCAGGGTGACGGCACGTTGCTGTCGGTGCGCGATTGCGACGTGCAATGGCGTATCGCCATTTCGATCTGCGACGTTCGGGTTCGCACCGGCAGCAAGCAGAGCCTCGACGACGGAGTCGTGCTCCTGTTCCGCCGCATAGAACAGCGCGGTCCGTTCGGCGCGATCGCGCTGGTTGGCGTCGAGATGAGCTGCAAGCAGAAAGGCAACGACACGCGTGTGGCCCGCTGCCGCCGCGGCCATCAGCAACGTCTGACCCTGCTCGTCGGAGATCGTCAGGTCGCGTCCGTTCAGCTGGTTGAGCACGGCGTCTTCGTCCGGCATTGCGATGATCGTCAGAAGATCGCCGGGCTTCGTCGAAAGGCTCTGCAGTCGCTCCAATGCGCGCGTGTCACCAGAGCGCGTCGCGCGCGTGTACCACTCTCCGGCCTTGACGATGTTCGTCGGGAACCCGATCCCTCGCTCATAGCACTGCCCGACCATGTACTGCGAGGGAACATGGCCGGCGGTGGCCGCCTGTTCGTACAGCCGCGCGCTTTCCTTCAGATCCTGCGGTATGCCAACGCCCGCGCGATAGAGATTTGCCAGTCGGTACGTCGCTTCGGTGTGCCCGCTTTGAGCCATCTCGTCGAGCAGCCGCCGCGCCTTTGCATAGTTGCCTTGCACGATGCTCGCATCAACCTCGGCAAACGCGCCTTCGACTGCGCTCGCTAAAGGTGGCAAGAGGGCAATCGCGAGAGCCAACACGATGCCGGCGAGGCTACTCCGTTCCATATTTCGTCTCGATTTGAATGCCGACACGACGTAAGAAGTCCGTTGGCAGAATGCCGCCGGCACAAACGATCACGTCGTCGTTAGCGACTTCGGCCGGCTTCTCCTTCGCTTCTATGAGGACGTGCCGCGGTGCAATCTCGACGACGTTCGATTGGAGCTTCAGGTCGACCTTGCCGGCGCTGTGAGCGGCATCGATGCGCTGGCGATTCAGCAACTTGGTTCGCGAGAACGCAGCGGAACGGTACGAGAGCGTCACCTTTGCATCGGGTGCCTCCGCAACGGCGAGTGCCGCCTCGATCGCCGAATCGCCACCGCCGACGACGAGCACGCGCTTGCCGGCATACTGTTCCGGCTCGATGAGCCTGTAGACGACCTTCGGCAATTCCTCGCCCGGAACACCGAGTTGCCTCGGCGTTCCGCGTCGACCCAACGCAAGCAGCACGGAGCGCGTCCGGTATTTCTGCTTGGTCGTCGTAACGATGAAATCGTTGCCGTCGATGTCGATTGCGTCGACCCGCTCCTGATAGTTGATGCGTATTCCGGATTCGGCCTCGGCGTTTTTCCAGAACTTCATCAGCTCTTCTTTGTCGATGTGTTTGAAACTCATCCAGCCGACCATCGCCAGCTTGACGGGCGCGGTCATCACGAGTTTGCCGCGCGGAAAGTGCGCGACGGTGCCGCCGAGAAGGTCTTGTTCGACGGTTACGTAATCGATGTTACGTTCGTGCGCCGCAAGCGTTGCGGCGAATCCCGCAGGTCCGGCGCCGATGATCACCACATCGTGTGTGCCCGGTTGTCGCTTGCCCTTGGCGAGCACCGTCGCGGTGATGTTCTCGATTGCTTGTTGACCTTGCACTACGGCATTGCGAATCAGACCCATTCCGCCGAGTTCACCGGCGATGAAGATGCCGGGCACGTTCGTCTCGAACGTCGGCTTCACCTGCGGAATGTCGACACCGCGCTCCGCCGTTCCGAACACGAGTCTGATCGCGTCGACCGGGCATGATGTTTTGCATGCGCCGTGACCGATGCAGTCCGACGGACTGACAAGATGTGCCTTGCCTCGAATCACGCCGAGCACCTTGTGCGCCGGATATTCAGGACACGCGTGAACGCACGACTCGCAGCCAATGCATTTAAGGGGATCGATCACGGGGTGCAGCGACGGTGGCGCGGTCAGTCCCGCCTCCACGGACTGGAAGTGAATCTGAGCATTTTCCCTGTGTTTTCGTGCGCGGCGCAGGGTGACCACCAAGGCGACGAGGACGAGTGGTGCGGCGTACGAGAGATACGGCACCAGATCCGCGATCGACGTCATCATCCTTGGTGGTCTCAATCCAACAGCGCGTGCCTGCAGACCATGCATTATCGAAACGCGTCGCGTCGACGACAACGTAATGATCTCGAATATGTGAGAAATCGCGCACATATTCCTGAGCACGCCGCTATGCTTGCTCGCAAATCGTCGTGTGCTTTCACGGATGAAACAAACTCCCTCCGCCGTCGACACCGAGATCGTCGATCTGGCATCGCGAGTGTCTGCGCGCAAGACGCAGGTGAGTGAAGGTCGCCGCGCACGTATCGCTACACCGACTCGCGAAACACGCAAACGAGAACCAGTTACACGTGAAGTTCCCGCGGTCGCGCAGCTCAATTCGACGACGAAGAACGCAGCCGCGAGTGCGGACAACCGTGATCCGCTGTGGATGAGAATCGGCGCGTTGGCGTTTTACACCACGTGTGCGCTCGTTCTGTGGTGGGGCTGGGAAGTCAGAGACCAGCACTACATTTCGGCCAAGTTCGGCGTGGGCTATGCACTGGGCATCATCGGTACGACGCTGATGGCGTTGCTGCTGCTGTATCCCGCACGCAAACGCGCGCGCGCGTTTCGTAACCTCGGCCCCATCCGCTACTGGTTTCGCGTGCACATGGTGTTCGGCGTAGTTGGGCCGATTCTCGTGGTGTTTCACTGCAATTTCAGTCTCGGTTCGTTCAACAGCGAGACCGTGCTGCTGTGCACGCTGATCGTTTCCTTGTCCGGCTTTTTCGGACGCTACTTCTATGCGCGCATTCACCACGGCCTGTACGGACACAAGGCGAGCCTCGAAGAGCTGCAGCACGACTTCGTGGAGATTCAGAAGCGCGGTTCGGTGTTCTCGCAACTTCTGCCAACCGTCATGGAAGACCTGGCGCGTGTGGAACGCCCGTTGCTGTCGCCGAGCGGAAAGCTCGAACCGGGAATGGGCACCGCATTGTTGACGGGCATCACGACCCGGTGGGCTTATCTGCGGATTCGAGTGAAATTGAGCCGCGCGTTGGACGATGCGGCGATGGCGTCGCCAATCGTCGCGCGTGAACGCGATCGGCTGGAAGCTAACAGTCGCCGTTACGCGGCGGGCCGTCTGGAAAAGTTGCGAAAATTTGCGCAGTTTCTGATGTTCGAACGCCTGTTCTCGATTTGGCACGTTGTCCACTATCCGCTTTTTGTCGTGCTCGTGGTTGCAGTGATCGTGCACATCATCGCGGTCCATATGTACTAATCGTGAGATTGCAGCGCCGGGCACGCATCGTGCTGATACTGACGTTGTTCATGCCGAGCGCGTCCTTTGCTGCAAGTCTCGAGCGATTGGTCATGCCCGGTCCGGTCATCAGCGGGCACGCCGATCTCGAGAACAACTGTTCGAACTGCCATCGCGCATTCGTAGCTGCCGAGCAGCCGGCGCTCTGCATGGATTGTCACAAGGAAATCCGTGCCGACGTGACGTCGCTGACGGGTTTCCATGGGCGCATCGCGAAAGACCAGCCTCAACTGCTGTGCAAGACCTGTCACACCGAGCATAAGGGTCGCGAAGCCGACATCGTGGATCTGGATCGTTCCGCGTTCGATCACGACCGCACGAACTTTCCCTTGCGCGGCGGCCATGTCGGTCGCGATTGCGGCGCGTGTCATGTGCAAGGCAAGCCGTTCAGAGAAGCGCCGGTGGAGTGCGTTGCGTGTCATGGCGACGCACAGCCGCACATGAAGCGGCTCGGCGAGAAATGCGCCGACTGCCACGCTGAAGACCGGACATGGCCCGAGGTTCGTTTTGATCACTCGAAGACGGCGTTCGATCTGCGCGGAGCGCATGTCGAGGTCGTCTGTAAGCGCTGCCATGTCGACGAGGTATGGAAAGGCTTGGCGAAGACGTGTGTGTCCTGCCATAGCGCCGACGATGTGCACCAGGGCAGTCGCGGCACTAACTGCGCGGCGTGCCACAACACGATCAAGTGGAGTGGCGTTGCCTTCGATCATTTCAAACAGACAGGCTTTGCGTTGGTAGGCCGACACAAGGAACTGGTCTGCAGCGCCTGTCACCTCGACAACATGGCGATCAAAAAACCGCCGAAGGAATGCAACGGCTGCCACAGCGCCGACGATCATCATCACGGCCGATTCGGCAGCAACTGTGCGAACTGCCATGGCTCAACGGCATGGAAGAACGAGTTCGATCACCTTGCGAAGACCGGTTTTGCATTGAAGGGTGCGCACCAGCCCTTGCGCTGCGAAAGCTGTCATCGCGGTGCATTGAATGACGATTTGCCGAAAACGTGCATCGGTTGTCATGAGAAAGACGATCCGCACGGCGGCCGTTATCGAGCGTGTGAGAGTTGCCATTCCGAACTCACATGGCATTCGGTTGCGTTCGATCACGCATTCACCAGGTTCCCGCTGATCGGCATTCATGCATCCGCCGCATGCGAGTCTTGTCATTCGAAGCTCGACTTCACCCGCGTGTCGCAGGTGTGCGGCGATTGCCATGCGGATCGCGACTATCACAAGGGCGCATTCGGAAAGGCATGTGGTACCTGCCACAACCCGAACGGATGGGATCGGTGGCAGTTCGATCACGACATCCAGACGACGTATCCCCTGACGGGCGGACATCGCGACCTGGAGTGTGGCGGGTGTCACAAAGGCGCGATTGCCGACAACGCTAAACTGTCGAGGGCATGCGTCAGCTGCCACGCCAAGGATGACAAGCATGACGGCAGGTTCGGCACGGATTGCAGTCGATGCCACACAACCGAATCGTTTGCCGATCGCCATTTGCTGAACAGGTGACAGCGATGAGCACGGGCATGCGAATCTTCGGGCTACTGTTGATGCTCGCCGCAACGACGCTCGTTTGCGCGGCTCCCGCGCCCGCTGTCCCCTTCGATCATTTCACGACCGGCTTCGAACTCGACGGCATGCACCGCAGCGTCGATTGCGAGTCTTGCCACGTTCATGGTGTGTTCAAAGGAACGCCGCGTACCTGCGCGCAATGTCACGACGGCAGCAATCGCGTCGCGAACTCCGCCAAGTCGCCGCGTCACATGATGACCACCGCGGTATGCGAGGCATGCCACACGACGTTGATGAGCTGGAATACGGTAGCGGCGGTCGATCACGACGAGGTGATCGGCACATGCCAGTCCTGCCACAACGGCACGTACGCCAATCCGAAACCGGTTAATCACCCGCCGAGCTCGAACGATTGCGAGCAATGCCACAACACGTATTCGTGGACCACCATCGCGTTCAATCACCAGGGCATCGTCGACAACTGCGTCCGCTGCCACAACGGATCTACGGCCACAGGCAAAGGTCCGCAACACATCCTCACCGATAACGTCTGCGAAGACTGCCATACGACGAGCTTCTGGCAGCCGGTAACCGTCGTCGACCATGCGCACGTGATCGGCAGTTGTTCGAGTTGCCACAACGGCACCGTCGCGACAGGTAAACCGCCGAGCCATTTGCCGACGACGGCGGAGTGCAACGAGTGTCACTCGACGCTGGCGTGGAAGCCCGCCTTGTTTGATCACGCCGGCATCGTGAGCGGCTGCGCGCAATGTCACGACGGCGTGCGGTCGACGGGAAAGGACGTAAATCACATTGCCACCGACATGGTGTGCGAGGCATGTCATTCGACGGTGACCTTCAAACCCGTCATGACGGTTGATCACGCGCATGTGCTGGGTTCTTGTTCTTCGTGCCACAACGGCACTCGCGCAACGGGCAAGGACGCCGGTCACGTCGCCACGACGGCGGAGTGCAACGAGTGTCATTCGACACTCGCCTGGGAGCCGGCGCTGTGAACGGGCGTTGGATGACCCACGGCACGGTCACGCGCGGTTGCGTTCGCGCGAACCGTTTCCGCTTGGACAGCGTTTCGCCGTGACGTCTCTGTGCCTTCGCGCTCGCGTGGCCATGCTACTGATCGTCTGGTGCGAGGCGTCGTACGGCGCCTCGCCGTATCAGACCGCTCGCATCGTCGAGGACACGGCCGGTAGCGTTGTCGTCGAGTTCGTGTTCACAGACAGTGTCCGTACGACCGCGCAGGACATCAAAGCCGATGGCATCGAAATCCGGCTGCGCGGATCGACGTTGTCCGCGCAATTCGATCAGAAGGACGAGAACTTCGCCGGAGATCTGGGTCCGATCGAGCGTGTTTCCATCGAAGGCAGCGGCGCCGGTGGATACAAGTTCTCGGTGAGCCTGATTGCACCGATGTCGATCGAGGTGTTGCCGCAGCCCGACAACCGCAGAATCGCCATTCGCGTGACGAAGGCGGCCGCTCACGAGACGGAAGTCGCACAGGTGCCGCTTCCGGCCAGTGAGGCATCCATCGGCGCATCGGGCATCGGCGCACCAGGCGCAGACGCGAGAGTTCAAATCTCGACGGAGCAAACCGAGTCGACCACGGACGATGCCGCGGCCACTCGTGAGGCGCATGCGACCGCGATTCCGTCCGCAGTAGCAGGAGCCGGGTCTGTGCCGGGTGACTTCCGGAAAGCGCTCGACGAAGGACGCCAGGCCGCGATGAGTCAGGACTACCCGCGCGCGATCGCCCTCTTTACCAAGGCTTCGCAATCGCCGGATATGGCAACGCGTCAGGAAGCGCTCGAAATGCTCGCAACCGCGCGCGAGCGCAATCATCAGGATGCGCAGGCAAAAGTCATCTATGAGCAGTTCCTGGCACAGTATCCCGATTCCGAAGCGGCGCCGCGGATTCGTCAGCGCCTTTCCGGCCTTCTGACCCGCAACTTGCCAGTGAAGAAGAAGCTCATCAAACCGGAGCCCGACGGTGGCATGTGGACCGCAGTCGGCAACGTATCGCAGTTCTATCAACGCAACGAGATCGCCGTGAATGACGAGAACGCGGTCACCGGTGTGGACGGCATGTTCACGAACGCCGACATCATCGTCGACCGTCGGTCGTCGAGCTTCGATCTCGGCATGCGTTTATCGACCAACGGCCTGTACGACTTCGGTTCCGATGGGAACAGCACGTACCAGATGTCGACTGCGTACTTCGAGGCCCAACAGGTCGATTGGGGCGTGGGTGTGCGCGTGGGACGACAGTCGCAGCAGAGCAATGGCGTACTCGGTCGCTATGACGGCGCCCAGATACGGTACAAGGTCGCCTCATGGCTGGAGGTTGGCGCGATCGGCGGCTATGCCGTCGACTACAGCAGGAATGCCTTCTCCGACGACCGTCCGCTCTATGGCGTGAATGCACGAGTTTCGCTAGCCGATGGAAGATGGGAGTTCGCACCGTTTTACATCGAACAACAGGCGAATGGCCTGATCGACCGTCGCGCCGTCGGAGTGGAGACACGGTATTTTCGCGACAATATGTCGGCGTTCTCGCTGCTCGACTACGACACGTACCACAAGGCTCTGAATACCTCGTATGTCATGCTGAACGTGCGCTTCGAGAACGGCCTTACGTCGTACGCCACGTTCGATCACCGCCGCAGCCCGTACATCACCACCGAAAACGCGCTGATAGGGCAGGGGGTCAGCAACCTTGGCGACCTCGAGAATACCTACAGCAACCAGCAGATCGAGCAACTTGCCGACGACCGCACCTCAACGCTGACGTTGGCCACGGTCGGTGTGGACAAAGAGATATCGCCGCGTTTGCAGATCGGCTCCGACGTTTCGTATTCGGACTACGCGGAAACGCAGGCTTCGGGCAACGTCGCGGCAGTACCGTCGCAGCAGGACTACTACTACACGTTGCGCTTTCGATCCGACGAGATTTTCGGAAGTCAGACCTACTCCGCGTTGTATCTTCGGTATGCGGATGGCGATGACTCGCGGATGGGCTCGATCTACTGGAACAACCGCTTTACGTTCTTCAGCGAGTGGCAGTTCTATCCGCGCATCAGGGTCGACTACCGGGATTTCACCAACACGGGCGACTCGCAGTGGACGGTTGCGCCGTCGATGCGGCTCGACTACCGGCCAAATCGCAACACGTATATCGAGTTGGAGGCCGGCTACGATAAGACGCGGCGCGACTCGAATATTGAGCTTCAGGAGATGGACATCATCGGGTACTACTTTCGGCTTGGTTATCGCACGCTGTTCTGAGGGTCGCTCGTTCCCCAGTCGGCGCCAAAACGGCTCCCGCAATCAGTGGTACCCGTGCTACCCATAGCGAGCTTCCGCGTCGACACCGGCCTTGCGGTAACCGGCAGTCGCCCCGCGCGCGTGTGACCACGTAAGGATCAGGACCGCGGCCGCCACCAGCGCAATCAGCACGACGACCGCTTCGAGCAATCCGTGGTAGCCGGATACGCCTTCGCCGAAGTCGCCCCACAGATCTAT
>CAZLDA010000085.1:0-10077 GCA_964557875.1 uncultured Pseudomonadales bacterium
GCACGTTCAGTTCCGGCGACAACCCGAGTTCGAATGCGAATCGCTTGAGCAGACGCTCGCAAACGCTGTGCACGGTACCAAGCAGCGCCTGCGACATCTGTTCGGCGAGTTGCGTGCGGCCGTTAGCGATCAATCGTTCCCGCACACGATCGTTCAGTTCGCCGGCCGCTTTCACCGTGAACGTCGTGCCGATCACGCCGGCGGGACGCACGCCGGCACCCAGTGCGCGTTCCAGCTCTTCCGTTAGCCGATACGTCTTGCCGCTACCTGCGCCGGCGCTGATGAACGTGACATGTGTAAATTCATTGCGAGTCACTTTTCGAGCGTCGGTTCCACGAGCTTGTCGGGTGCGATGTCGTCGAGCGATCGCCGCGCGGTTTCCGGGAACAGGAACCAGATCGCCACCGGCACGAGGAGCGTCAGCGACGCAACGATGAGAATGGCTGTATACGTATTGCCGACAACGGCGTACAGCGCCGATACCGTCATCAAGCCCACGATGCCGCCTGTGACCGAGACGAAATGGGTCGCCCCGCCCGCTGACGAGCGCATTGAGGTGGGGAACAGTTCGGTTCGATACGCCGACAACGTAACGTCGGTACCCATCGAGAAGAAGATGTATGCGATCCACAGCACCGGCAACAACAGCCCACCCACCGTATAGAACATGAGCATCGCAAGGGCATAGCCGAACGCGAAGAGCGTTCCGATCGGTCGACGTCCATGGCGGTCGCTGAGCCAGCCGCTGAGCGGATTGCCGATGATCGCGAGCGCGCCGCCCATGAAGGTGAGCGTTGCAACCTGCGCCGGCGCCCAGCTGTGTACGTCCTGCAGGTACTTCGACACGAAGAAGCCGGCAGGGTTACCGGCCATGCTGATGCAGAAAAACGTCAGCGCGAGCATGCCAAACGATTTGGGGTGTTCGCGCACGGCGCGCAGAACGTTCGAGAACATCGGCAACGGCTTGGTCAACGCCTCACTCGCGCGCGCAAGGTGGGTGAATTGACCGGTCTCAGGTAACGCACGGCGCCAGTACGCGATGAAACACAGTGGAATCACGCCGATCGCGTACAACGCACGCCAACCATACGGCAGCACTTCGACGAAGCCGAACATCAACGCGGCAAATCCGGCGCCGCACGCCTGGATCGCCGCAGCGGCACCGATGCCCCAGGCGCGATTCTCCGGCGCGAACTCTTCGACGATCACAACCGTGGCGAGCAACGCCTCAGCCACGGCGAATCCCCGCGCAGTGAACTGCAACACGACGAATGCTTCGGTGTTGGGTGCCAATGCGGTTAGCGCCGTGGTCAGCGTGTAACCCACGATCGTCGCCAGCAACACGCGGCGGCGTCCGAACCGGTCGGCGAACGGCAATATCAGGAGTCCAAGGAACGCACCGGCGCGCACGAACGACCCGACGAGGCCGATCTGCGCTTCGCCGATGCCGAGCCCTTCCTGTATCTGTTTCAGGCTCAACGAGAACAGATACAGATCGTAGCTCTCGAAGAAGCCGACCGCCGACACCAGACCGAGCATCATCCACTGCCTTTCCGTGAGCTGCGGCGGACGGCCGAGAAACCACGCCAGCCGATACCAGCCGGGCGGCTTGACCGGTTGCACGGCAACGGACTCGCGTGGCGCTTCGTCGATGCTCATCGTCCCCTCACTGGTAGTCGGCCCAGCCGGTCAGATTCACGAAGTCGTCGAACCGGTCCGGATCGTCGGACGTTTCGAGCGCGCTCGCCGGCGGATTGGATTCATCGGTGGGTTGCGTGAACGCGACGTTTGCTTCGATGCGGCCGCGCGCGAGTTGCTTCCAACGCCAGTCGTAACTTACACCGACCCGCTTCCACAGCTCCTCCACCGACTCGCCGTTATCGGGCGCATACACCGTCGCATCGGGAAACACGCTAGCGTCCTGCGCCAGTATGTGCCCCGACTCGATGATGAAAAACGCCTGATACGGAAATCGCTTCGCGCGTCGCAGATACGCATACGTGGCGAGTTGCACATGACGGTTTGCACGCAACTGGTCGCCGCGGAATTTCTCGGCGCCCCACTTGATGTCTAGCACGATCTCGCGGCCGCGTGGGTCCGTTAGCAGCAGGTCGATGTCGCCGCCGATCCTGATCGACTTGAACGGCGCTTCCGCATGCAGTTCCGGTTGCACCGACACCACATCGGCAGACTTCAGATGATCGATCAACGACACCAGAGCACGTTCCAGCGTGGTGGTGACGCGCTGCTTTTCTACACCGCGGCCGGGTTCGAGCAACAGCGCGGCTTCCGTTTCCATCAACGCCGGCAGCACTTCCGCGAACCAGTCACGGCGCCCCTGCGCATCGAGCAGCGCCCACAGCACGTTTTCGTTGAAGTAGCGCTCGAACAATCGATGCGCGAGGTTGCCGTACAGACGATTGCCGTCGGCAATGTCCTGAGCCCGCCCCAACCGCAGGTTCGCGGCGTATCGCAACACGTAGCCGTGCGGCCAATCGAACAGTTTCGAAAGGCTCGAATACGATTCGGTGGGGCGCCGCGGAATTTCCGCGTCGTCGGGCAATTGCCACCAGCGTTTCGGGTTCGTCAGCGTGCGCACCGGTAGCTTCCGCGTCGCAACGCCGATTGCATCCGACGATGTTCCACTGAGCAACGCATCGTCGATGCGCACTTCGAGTACGCCATCGAACAGGTTCGTGATCTGGGTCCACAGCGGGTGATATCCCTTTTCGGAATCGTGCACCGCCAGGGTCAGGCGCTCGCGCGCATTGAGAATCGGCCGCAACCAGCGCCGCGTGCGATTGCGCAACACCGTGTCGACGTCGAACAGTGCAACACCGCGCTCGCGCAGCCACGCGAGTTCCTTGCGCGACCACGGATAACCGCCGTCGCGCGTGGGCGGCGCGAGGTCCCACCAGTAGATTCGTGCGCACTCCTGCAGTACCGCCGCGGGATCGGTTGCAGCACGCACATGGCGCGCCTGCGCAAAGGTGTTGGGATCGGGCGCAACGCTTGCAACTTCGTCGACCAACCGATCCACGTCGACGCGCTTCACCACCTCCTGACCCTGGGCGTCGAGCGCGCGCAATGCGCGCAACAGTGCTTCCGACTGGCCAAGCGCGCCGCCGAACAGGCTGCGCTCGGTTTCGTCGTCTAGCGCGTTCAGCTGACGCACGAGGTAGGTCGAACACAGCTGCGCGCGACGCGCGAGCGCGGCAATCGGTGCGCCCGCCGCCGGATCGAAACGTTCATCACCGAGCCATTCGGATATTTCGGCCTGGGTCCGCGCGACCTCGCGTTCGTCGGACCCGAATTTCTCGCGCATGCGCGTTTCGATGCGCGCGAGCGCTTCGCCCCATTTCGCACCACCAAGCCCCGGCTGCTCGGCCACCGCGTTTGCGAGTTCATCGCGCACGTATCGCGGCAGCGGACCGATCGGGTGGATCAGGAATTGCAGCAGCAGATGCGGGCTAACCGGGCGCCACAACAACGACAGCGCGAGCTTCAAAACCTGCGTGACCGCGCGAAAGCGCGAGTAGTGCTGGAAGCCCGCGCGCGGCAGACCGACGCGTTCGAATGCGTTGTCGAGAATGATGCCGTCGTGTTCGGCCACCACTAGCGCGTCCTCGCGCTCCACCAGCGCGTCGTCGTGCGTGCCTGCGCCGAGAATGCTCTCGGCGACCGCCTGCGCGGTGATGTCGCGCGATGCACCTCGCAACACCACGAATGAGCCGTCACCACGCAATGCGCGCCTCGCAACGCGCTGTCCGTCTTCCGCCGCGGCGAGTTCCGACAATGCGTCCTGCAACACGCGCAGATCGGTGCCGGTGCGTGCACTCGGCGCCGGAACGAGCGAGGCGTGCGCAACGAAGCCGAGCTCATTCAGCAGCGCGCGCCACACCGGCGGCAATTCATCGATGTCGTCGAGCAGTTCGACGCGTTCGATCTGTGTGACGAGATCCTTGAGCGCGGCGGTGACGCGACGCACGCGCTGCCCGCGACACAACGGCACGCGCTCCGACGCCAGCGCCTCGACATCCGACAGATCGCGCAACCGCGCGGGGGCGTCGGAGGGGAAGCTGCCATCCCAACCGAACTCGTACAACGTCGCGCGCCAGTCGAGCAGCGTGCGGCTGACGTTGATCGGATCGAGCGCGAACGAGGCGTGAAAGAACCGCGTCGGCGCGTCGGCTTCGGCGAGGCAGGCGCGATAAGCCATCAACGTATCGGCCGACGTTGCGATCACCGGAGCAAGGCCCAGCTGCACTTCGAGCAGATCGAGCAGGCCGAGCGGACCGCGGGTGACTTCGCCGATACCGGTGCCGGATTGCAGCGGCTGCAGTCCGTCGAGGTGCATACCGAAACGGATCAGCACCGGCGCCTGAAATCGCCGAGACGGCGCGTATGAAGAGGTGAAGACACGGCTCGATTCGCACTGCGGGGCAGCCGCGAGTGTACGCCGATCCGCGGCGGCTCATCGAGACGAGATGTCATCCAGGCACGGCGACCGCACTTGCAACCCCGGCGTCGCGTCGCGCACAGACGTAGAGATAGGCGGGCAACGCGCACGACAGGCCGATGGTGCAGTTCAACACGATGAACGGCCACGGCGTCGGACCCACAGGGCGCCTCACTACGATCACCACCCAGAACACGAGCGACGAAATCAGCACGTCGGCCGCGAAGCCCGACGCAGCGGGATTGGCGAACACGGCGCGGATGAACGTGCCCGGATCGAAACCCGCCGCCGCAAAATGTTCGGTGAACAGCACCAACGGAATCACCGCGCCGACGATTGCTGCAGTCAGATAGAAGCTCTTCATGGAACGATTCATGGAGCGATTCATGGAACGTCACCTCGTTGATCGAGGCGGCCAGCATCTCCGGCCGAACCCGATCCGACAATTACCTGCCAGGTGATGGAAGTCGCGCCGGCTGGCACCATGCCAACGACAAAGAAGCAGACGGGAAACACCCATGTCCCACGCAATGATCAACGGCGCGCGCTTGTGGTACGACGTGCAGGGCGACGCGCGCGGCACGCCGATTCTGCTGCATCACGGCTACACCGCTTCACGCGTGAACTGGCAACCCGTGGCCGACCGGCTGATGAAGCGCCATCGGGTAATCATGATGGAGTGTCGGGGCACCGGCGAAAGCGAGCACACCGCGGAGGGCTACACACTCGAACAATATGCAGCCGACGTGATCGGTATGGCGGATCACCTCGACCTCGGCCGCTTCGTTTACGCCGGCCACAGCATGGGCGGCGGCGTCGGATACGTGCTGGCGCTGACGTATCCGCAACGCATTGAGCGGCTGGTGCTGATGGCATCGGTGCCGGCCGACGGATTTCCGACTACCGACCCGCGCATGCACGAGATACGTAGAGCGCTGCGCAACCAGCGCGACCGGGCGGCCTTGTTGGCGCAGTATCGTGCCACCTGCGTGCGACCCGATGTCGAGACCGACGCGTGGTTCAACAGCCGAATCGACCATATCTTCGGCGTGTCGGACGGACACTTCGACGGCGGCGCCGAATCGATGCGCACACTGAATGTCGGTGCGAAGCTCTCCTCCATCACGATGCCGACGCTGATCATTGCCGGCTCCGCAGATTCACTGCTGCCCGCCAACCTCGAAGATTTCAGGCGTCTGCCGAACGCCGCGCTGCAGGTGTTCGCACGCGCAGGTCACGACGTGGCCATTCACGAACCAGACGGCGTGGCCGAGGTGATCGACGCATTCGTCCGCAACGGTATTGCGCGGGCTACTTGATTGCTTCGCCGGCCGCCGGCGGACGCGGCTCTTCGGTGCCGCTCTTGCGAGCGTGTGCAGCATCCCTGATCTGCTGGATCCGGCGCACGTAATCGACCAGCACGCTGCCGGACCAGCCGAACGTGAACAATCCCGAGATGGCCATGATCGGGGCCACCATCTCCCATGCAGCGGCAAGCACGAAGTCGCCGTATCCGATGGTGGTGTACGTGTTGCCGGCGAAGAAGCCGGCCTCGTGCCAGTTCGGAATCAGCCCCGAGAACACCAGCGCGGACGACCACACGAAGATCTCGAACAGATGCAGCGCCAACAGCAGAAGAATGATGCTGCCCATCAGCAGGTCGGCGTGCCACAACGACGGGCGGCGCAACACCGCATCCACCCGTCTGGACACGTGATCACCGAGGGCCCGCAACCCTACTGCATGCACGAGCATTACGATCACCAACACGCCGCCGCCGAACACGAGATCGGCCAAAGGAATCACTTCGGCGAGGTGATGCAGCATCGGCAGTTCGGCGACGTCGCCCGGTAACCGGTCGATCGTCTGCAGCCCCTTCTCCAGGTCGTTAGTTAGTTCGATGCTCTCGGCCGCGGCTGCTGAGGGATGGATCATCCGACTACTCGCCTATTCGACATTCAAAAACTAGCCGGCGAGCGGCGAATGCCGTGGCCATGGTTGCGCGGTTTCGTATCGGCTCGCCACCGCCAGCAGCAGATCTTCGCGATGGCGCGGACCGATCACCTGCAAGCCCACCGGCAACCCGTCTGACGTGAGGCCTGCAGGCAACGTGATCGCCGGCAGATTTGCGAGGTTCGCGAGCATGCCGTGAATCACCGCCATGCCGCCGTGGCCGGGAACGCCGCCCACATCACTCGGCATCGGGCCTTCGGCGGCGAACGCCGGGCGCGCCACCATCGGTGTCAACAGCAGATCGAACTGCTCGAAGTACCCGGCGATGCGGTGCACCAGCTTGCGCCGTTCCGATTCCACCGCCGCTGACTTCGGCAGCGTTACCGTGCGCGTCTTCTCCCAGCCCGGAGCGATCAACGGATCGAGTTCGTCGAGCCGGTTCTGCCAAAGGTCGGGATCGATATCGACGAACTTGTCGACGCCTTCGATTCGGGAATAGGTACGGATGTAGTCGTCGAGTCGAACGTTCGCATCGATGCGCTGCGCATCGATTGCCGACATCAGCGTGCGTGCCGCGCGTTCGCACAGCGCGGCCACTTCCGGTTCGACTACCGCAAAACCCAGATCGAGCGACCACGCCACGCGCGTGCCGCTCGGGTCGAGCGTGTTCAACGCTGCGACATAGCCTGTGTTGGGCGGCGGCAGACAGGTGCGATCGCGTGCGTCGGGGCCGGCCATGACGTCGAGCAATAGCGCAGTATCGGCAATCGTCGTCGCAAGGCTGCCGACGACGGCGTTCTGCGCGATGTGCGTCGCGCCGAACGTCGGAATGCGGCCATACGTGCATTTCAATCCGGGGAGACCGGTGAACGCGGCCGGTGTGCGGATCGAACCGCCGCCGTCGCTCGCCGTGCAGAACGGCACGAGTCCTGCCGATACGGCCGCACTGGAACCCCCGCTGGAACCACCCGGTGTGCGTTGCGTATTCCACGGGTTGCGGGTGACCCCGAGCAACGGACTCGCCGTATAGGCCCAGGCACCGAATTCCGGCGCAGCGGTTTTGCCAATCGGAATCGCCCCGGCCTTGCGCAATCGCGCGACGTGAATGTCGTCTACGGTTGCGTTCGGGCCATTGGCAAACCAGCGCGAGCCGCGGGTGGTCGGCATGCCGGCGCAATGCTCGAGGTCTTTCACGCCGAACGGGATGCCGGCGAGCGGGCCGAGACCCGCCCCGCCCGCCTTCACGGCGCGATCGACGGAGCGCGCTGCGGCAAGCGCGCCTTCGAAGTCTAGATGCACGAACGCGTTGAGCACGGGGTTGTGCCGCTCGATGGCGGCAATGCACTCGCGCGTCAGCGCTTCGGAACTGAGTGCACCGGAACGGATGGAGCGCGCTGCTTCGACCACCGTCGGCATCTTCATCGCGCTTCCTCCCGCATCAGGCAACCAACCGTTCGATCCCCAACAAATCACTCCCCAACAAATCAATCAGGGGGCGGCGACCACGCGATAGTAGACGCCGTTCGCACCGTACGACGGCAGGAACCAGTTGTTGCCGCACAGGTAGTACGACACCCCGCTGACCGTCGGCGTCATGCAGCCGGCCGGAAGCGTCGGATAGATGCCGCCCATCGTATACACGGTTGCGTTGTTCACACCGGCTGTGTAGCCGGCTGCATATGCATTCGACGTACCCGCTGCCACGCCCGCGTTGTATGCATTGGCGGTGTTTGTGGCATTCGCCGAACTTTCCGCCGCTGTGGCGACTGCAGCACCCACCACGACACCCGCCGCAGCCGCACCGGCCGTAGACCAGCCGCCGCAGTTGTAGCAACCCGAGCTGTAGTAGTTCACCGTGGTCGGCGGATGGTAGGCGGGATACACCGCGGTGGTTCCATAGTAGGCGCTGTGATAGGCCGTGGTGCCGTACGCACTGGTGCCGACGGTGCCGTAGCCCTGGTAGTGCGTCGCACTGCCGCCATCGGCCCCATACATCTCGGTCTGCCCCGAACCTTCCGCGTGATACGCGGTGCCGCCGTATGCACTCGTGGCCGTGGTGCCCTGGCCGTAGGTATGCGTCGCGGTGCCGCCGTAGGGATTGCTGAAGGTGGTCTGCCCGGAACCTTCTTCGTGCGTCGCGGTGTCGCCGTAGCGATTGGTGGCCGTGGTGCCCTCGCCTTCCGTGTGCGTCGCGCTTCCGCCCCACGCATTGGTGCGGGTGGTCGAATCCGAACCGGGGGCGTGATAGGTACCGCCGCCGCCATACGCATTCGCGTGTGCCCAGCCGAGTGCTGTGCCGCTCAGGGAAGCAACCCAGAGACCGGCGAGGATGATGCAGAGCTTTTTCATGGCGTACTCCACTTTTTCATGACGGATTCAGGGCGCTTTCGTGGATTTCGGTGCGGTCGGCGGCGTCATCGGCGGCTGAGCCGCTGTACCCGCGGATGTGCCGGCCGGCATGGCGTCCGGCCGCGCGAACGCAATCTTCGTTGCGGATCCCGCCTTCGCCGGGGCGAACGAGCCGGCCGCGACCTTTGGATCGATCACCCAGTTCGACAGATCCATGTCGTGACGCAACATCAGCGGATCGTTCAGATAGACCGCGCGCAGTTTGCGCGGCAGCTTGTCGTCGGCGCCCACCCAGATCTGCGCGAACACGTTGTTGTTCGCGAACGCGACCATGTCGGTGGTAGTGCCGCCCACTTCCTTCGACTGACCGATGTAGAACGCCACTTCCAACCCTTCAGCGAGGTCTTTGTATGGATCGGCCACCACGAGATCGGAGAACGGAAAGTAAATAGATGCCGAATCGAATGCGGCCGCGAGCGTTGCATCGATGGTGGCCGGTGCAACCGCGGTGGCAACCAGATTCTCCGCCGGCGCGTAAGCCGCCATCGTTTTGCCGTCGTAATAGAATTCGGTGGCCGGACCGTCGCCGGGCGTGATCACGCGCAGTTTGTCGGGGCGCTGCACGGTGACGTCGGAGCGCGTCGTGTAAACGAGTGAAGGACCGAACACGCTCGGGCTCTCGTAGCTGACCACGGCCGTGAACGACATCGCGCGCGCCGCGGCCAGTTTTGCGCTCGCTGCTTTCAAAACGTCGAGGGCTTTCGGCTCGAGTTGCAGTTCGGGTGCAGCAGGCGCCGCCGCACCCTCCGACGACATCCCGGCCGGTGCGGCAGGTGCGGCCGCTTGTGCAAGAACGACTGCGGACATGAATGCGACCGCTACGGTCCACTTCACGAGCGGGCTCGTCAAAGAGTTCGTCGACAACTTCATGGAATCATCCCGCACGTGAACATTTTGTTGGCGATCGGACCCGCAACTTCGTTGAGGAACACGGTGCGCATCTGCGGATCGCCTTGCAGCAGCTGGATCATGTTCTGTTCCTGCGGACTCTTCGGCTTGCCGCGCGCTTCCCACAGCTGTTCGCAGGTCGACGACTCGTACCGCTGAATCACCTTCTGCGCAACCATGTCGAGCATGGGGTATTGCGATCCCGATACGCTGACGGCCATGAAACTAATCAGAACGGCGAATGCGGTCGAGCGGCTCAGCACGATGTTCTCCTGTTTGGTTTCGATTGACGGGGCTTGTGTTTGATTGACGGCGCTTGTGTTTGATTGGTCGTGTTCGGAGATTGAGGTGCGCCGGATCACGGCGCG
>CAZLDA010000086.1:0-9992 GCA_964557875.1 uncultured Pseudomonadales bacterium
GTCCGCCGGTTGCATTGGCGATTCGTTCGAGCGCCTTCGTATCCATGTCGGCGGACGGATTCACCACGCGGCCACCGATTTCGCCCCAGAAGCCCGGCACTTTGAGTTCCTCGGCGCCGACGCCTACGGTGTAGATTTTCACGCCTTCGGCGTGCGCCAGTTGTGCTGCCTTGTCGGGAGGCACCTCGCCTGCGTTGCTTGCGCCGTCCGTCATCAGGATCAATACACGCGAATCGGCCGGTCGTGATCGCAGCCGCTTGACGGCGAGTCCGATAGCATCGCCGATCGCAGTTTTTCCGCCCGCGATGCCAACGGGTGCGTCGTCGAGCAGTTTCTCTACCGTTGCGAGGTCGAATGTGAGCGGCGCCTGCAGGTAGGCGTTGGTGCCGAACAGGATGAGTCCCACGCGGTCGCCGGAACGGCGCGCAATGAAGTCGGTGACGACTTCTTTCACTGCGTTCAGACGATTCGTGACGCGGCCGGCCACTTCCATGTCTTCTGTGTTCATGCTGCCGGAGATGTCGATCGCGAGCATCAGATCGCGTCCGCTGCTCGGCAGGCTGACCGGGTCGCCGGTGAATTGCGGGCGCGCGACGGCGGCGAGAAGGCACGTCCACGCGAGCCATGCGAGCAACAACGCGAGACTTCCGCCGCGGCGTGCACCGCCGCGTCCGCTGATTGCGACCTCGAAGCGACCGAGGTCCGGCACCCGCAACGCGGCGTTCTGCAGCTGCCGCGGTCGCAACAGGTAACGTGCAACTAGTGGCAATGGAAATGCCGCAAATGCCCAGGGCCACAGGAAGGTGATCATCGCCCGACCTGCTTCGTGACGGCCCGCAGCACGTCGCGCGCAGCGGAGTGCAGCGCGTCGGCATCCGGTTCGAAGTCGGGCGCGAACCTGCGATGGCCCAACGCGGCGCCGGCGCCGATCGAGAACACGTCGCTCGCCACGATGGTGTCGAGATAGGCGAGCCATGCCGGACCCGTTAGCGCAGCCGCATCTGCGCGTCGCGCGCCGTAAATCAGCGCGCGCTTCAACAGTTCGTTCACGGCGTCGGCGAAATCACGTGGCGAGATTCGCGCAGCGCGACACTCTGCCAACAGATTGTCTAGGTCCCCGACTGCAAGGCGAAGTGGTTTTGCGCGACGTCGACTCCGGTAGATACGAACCGCCAAAAGAACGATTAGTGCTGCGATGAGAATTGCGAGCGCCCACCAGCCCGGCGCAGGCGGCCACAGTCCCGGCGGATCCGGCAGGTGCAGGTCGCGCAGTTGCTTCAGTGCTTCGTTCATCTTCGGAACGTCAATGAACCAGGCGTTCGCCGAGCCGCGCCACAGCCGCTTCGTTGGTGGACAGTCTTATGAACTGACTGCGTGTTGCGTGGCAGGCCGCTTCGAGCGCGTCGGTGCGCGCGATGAATTCGTCGCGGTACTGGTTGCGAACTCGCTCATCGGTGGTGGATAGCAGGCTGCGAACGACACCGTCGGTGATGGTGTACCGGTCCGGCGGAGGCAGCTCCTGCTCGAGCGGATCGCTGATGTGAATGAGCGCCACGCTGTTGTGACGCGCGATGCGCTTCAACTGGCGCTCGTCTGCCTCGTCGAAGCCGAGGAAATCGGAGATGAGATAGACGCGATGGCCGTTGCGGGCAACGCGCACGACGTGCTCGAGCACTGTCGGCAAGCGACGTTCGGGGGCGCCACCGGGCGTTGCGTTGCGAAGCGCGGCATTGCTGCGGCCCACCTGATTCAACAACCGCACCACGGCACGCGCGCTTCTGAACGGCTTGAACGCATATTCGGTGGAGTCGTCGTACACGAGGCCGCCGACGCGATCGCCGGCATCGACGGCGTGCCAGGCGAGCAACGCAGCGCATTCAGCTGCGGCCACCGATTTCATCCGAACACGACTACCGAAGAACATCGCGCGGCTCTGATCAACGACGATGAGCGTGGGGCGTTCGCGTTCTTCGCGATACACCTTGGTGTGCGGTTTCGCTTTACGGGCCGTTACGCGCCAGTCGATCGAACGTACATCGTCGCCGGGTTGATAGAGCCGAACCTCCGCGAAGTCGACACCGCGGCCGCGGTGACGCGACAAACGGCTGCCGCCATGCGGACCGCTGGTCGCGTTGGCGGCTGTCCTGAGCGGCAGCTTCACGCCGCGCAACGCAATGAGTTCGTCGACACTGACGCTCGCTCCGCGCAGTTGACGGCGGCTTGCGACTTCGAGAGTCATGGAGTGGGGACGGCGGCGAGGATCCGATCGATGAGCTTGTCGGCGTTTACGCCCTGCGCTTCTGCTTCGAAGCTGGTGATGATGCGATGGCGCAGTGCGTCGTGTGCAACGCTGCGTACGTCGTCGGGTGTTACGAAATTGCGGCCATCGAGCCACGCTACCGCGCGACTGCATTGATCGAGCGCGATGGTGCCGCGCGGGCTCGCACCGTAGTCGAGCCAGCCCACCAGATCGGCTTCGTACAGTCCCGGATTGCGGGTGGCCATCACGAGTTGGATCAGATATTCCTCGACCCCGGGCGCCATGTACTGCGCGATGATCTGTCGCCGCGCCTCGAATATGTCGTGTGCATCGAGCCGCGCAGGCGGCGTTGCATCGCGCGCATGAATCGTCTCGGCGCGTACGAGATTCAGGATTTCGTGCTCCGCCTTCGCGTTCGGATAGTCCACTTTGACGTGCATGAGGAATCGGTCGAGCTGCGCCTCTGGCAACGGGTAAGTGCCTTCCTGTTCGATCGGGTTCTGCGTCGCCATCACGAGGAACAGTTCAGGCAGCCGATACGTTTCACGCCCGATACTGACTTGCCGTTCACCCATTGCTTCGAGCAATGCCGATTGCACCTTTGCAGGCGCACGATTCACTTCGTCGGCCAGCACCAGGTTGTGAAATATCGGGCCTTGCTGGAATCGGAAAGAGCCGTCTTCGGGCCGATACACCTCGGTGCCGGTTACGTCGCTGGGCAACAGGTCGGGAGTGAACTGGATGCGATGGAAGTCGCCGTTTACCGCACTGGCGAGTTCCTTGATCGCGCGCGTTTTCGCGAGCCCCGGCGCGCCTTCGACCAGCAGGTGGCCACCGCACAGCAGCGCCATGACGAGCCGTTCGATCAATGGCCGCTGGCCGATGATGCGGCTGTCGAGCCACTCCATGACCGTACGAATTTTGTCCTGCTGCGGAGCGACGACTGCCTGCATGGTCTGCCTTATGTTCGGACGCACGACACGAAAGGGCGTCATTGTAGCCGTGGTCGACATCGAGTCTAGCGACGCGGCCGGGCTCGACTAACCTTCATGCATCGCGCTGGCTTAGATGAGGCGGCGCGGCAGAAGTTCGACCGTCGACCATTCGAGCTCAGATGCGCGCGAAACGAAACGAACGAATCGTCATCGATCTGGCGATCGACCCGGAGGAGTTGAAGCGGCTGTATCGCGGCACATCGCGCACGGTCGTGGCGCGTGCGCGCGATGGACGATTGGTCCAGTTTCCGGCCCTGGCACTACGCCCGCACGTTCTGGCGCACGGTGTACGCGGGGCGTTTGCTTTGCACGTTACCGATGGACGCCTGACAACCCTGCAACGCCTCGGCTGACGTTGCACTAGAGCACCCGGCGAGCTAGAGCAGCCGCCGAACTTCCGCGGCCGTCGGACCTCCCGGCATCAGCATCACCACAGCGTCGTCGAAACCGGCGGTTGCAAACGTATCGAGCATCTCGCGCGTTGCGCCGAGATCGGTGGTCGGACCCAGCTGAATCGTCGAGACCACCGCGCGACGTCCACCTGCGTCGCGAAAACGCTGAAGCGCGGCTATTACTTCGGCCGGTGTCCGGTAAGCCGCGGATGCAATCCATCCCGAATAGGATTTTGCGGCCCGTTCCACTCCGCCGCCGCCCCATGCGCCCAACAGTATCGGTGGGCCGCCGCGAACGGCCGGCCACGGCGAGAGGTCGACGTCGCCGAGTTTGCCGTTGACGAAAATTCGTCGCAGTTCGCGCATGTGTTGCGAGAACGTGCGAAACCGCGATGCATAGTCGCGCCCGAAGGCGTCGAAGTCCTTCTGTGTCGATCCCGCGCCGACGCCGAACTGGAATCGATCGCCGCAGACCTGCATGAGCGAGAACACCCGATGCGCGAGATCGACCGGGTGATACAGCGGCACTTGCACGACTGCAGTACCAATCTGCATCGACTGTGTCGACGCCGCCGCGATTGCCAACGCGACGAACGGATCGGTGATCGCGAAGCCTCGACCGATCGCCTGAACCGACCACACGCTCTCGAACCCTTCGCCTTCGAACGTTCGCGCCTGTTCGGCGAGATATCGCGACGATTCCCCGGAAGCTGAGTTCGGAATGAGGCCGAGCAAGGCGCCGAGTTTCATCGCCGGTTTGTTCCTATTGGAGCAAGTGCGTTGCCACACTAGCAGTGATCGGTACACTTGCGCGCCACGATCGACAAGTAAGCGCACTGTGTACGAATTCCTGCGTCGCCTGATGTTCCTGCTGCCGCCCGAGATGTCGCACGAGGTCGCGTTGACGGCGTTGCGTATAGCGGAACGCTCGGGTCTCTCTGAACGATACATCCACGGCATCTATCAGCCCACTACAGTGATGGGGCTCAAATTCCGCAATCGGGTAGGACTGGCGGCCGGCCTCGACAAGGATGCGCGCTGCGTCGAAGGTCTGCTTGCGATGGGCTTCGGCTTCATCGAAGTGGGCACGGTGACGCCTCGACCGCAGCCGGGCAATCCGCGACCGCGTTTGTTCCGTTTGCCGAGCGAACACGCGTTGATCAATCGCATGGGATTCAACAACGGCGGTGCGGCGGCCGCTGCAGAACGTGTGCGATTGGCGCGTACGCGGCTCGGCCCTGCGGCGGGACTCATCGGCGTGAACATCGGCAAGAACAAAGATACCGACCTTGCAAACGCGGCCGCCGATTATCTGAGTGCGCTCGACGTCGTGTACGACGTCGCCGACTACGTCACGGTGAACATCTCGTCACCGAACACGGCGGGGCTTCGCGATCTGCAGGAGAGCGCGGCGCTGCACGCCTTGCTGACGACTTTGAAGAGGCGCCAGAGAGAACTGCACACCGAACGCGGCCGATACGTGCCGTTGGCCGCGAAGGTGGCGCCCGACCTCGACGACGCGTCGACCGATGCAGTGGCGGAAGTGCTGATGGATGTGGGCTTTGACGGCTGCGTAGCGACGAACACGACCATTTCCCGCCCTGTTCCGGAAGGCGTCGAACATCGCGACGAAACGGGCGGGCTCAGCGGAAGTCCAATGCACACGCTTGCGGTGGCGCGCGTTGCGCGGCTGGCACGAACGCTCGATGGGCGCATTCCGATCATCGGTGTAGGCGGCATTCACGACGTCGCGAGTGCGCGGCGGTTCGTCGACGCAGGCGCCACGCTGGTGCAGCTGTACACGGGCTTCATTTACGAAGGTCCCGACCTGGTGCGCCTGATTGCCCGCGCGCTCGGCGGCTAGCGAATCGATGTGCGAACCAGTAGGCTCTCGGCCGGGTTGCGGGGTCGAATGGGCATCAAGCTCGTTCTGGATAGCAGACCTAAGTGCATGAAAAATAACACGTAAGGCAACCGATTCTAGATCGGTTCAAGAATGGGGGGATCCGCGATGAGTGGGGGTGATACCGCCTGGGTTCTGACGTCTACGGCGTTGGTTCTGTTCATGACGATTCCGGGGCTAGCGCTGTTCTACGGCGGCCTCGTGCGCACCAAGAACGTGCTCAGCGTGTTGATGCAATGCTTCGCGATCACGTGCGTGGTGTCGCTGCTGTGGCTCATCTGCGGCTACAGCATGTCGTTCGGCGACGGCAATGGATTCATCGGCGGCTTGGGCAAGGCGATGTTCGCGGGCGTCGCCGAAGGCACGATGAAGGGCAGCATTCCCGAGTCGGCGTTTGCGCTGTTTCAAATGACGTTTGCAATCATCACGCCCGCGCTCGTGGTTGGCGCATTCGCTGAACGGATGCGCTTTGGCGCGTGTCTGGTGTTCGCGGCACTCTGGTTTCTCGCCGTGTACGCGCCTGTTTGTCATTGGGTGTGGGGCGGCGGCTGGCTCGGCGAACTCGGCGTGAAGGATTATGCCGGCGGCATAGTAGTTCACATCACGGCCGGAGCCGGGGCGCTGACGGCGGCACTGGTGCTCGGTGCACGACGCGGCTTTCCGCACCAGGTCAGTCCACCGCACAACATGACGTTGACCGTAGCAGGGGCGGGCATGCTGTGGGTCGGCTGGTTCGGTTTCAACGGCGGCAGCGCACTTGCGGCGAACGGCGATGCCGCAATGGCGATGCTCGTAACGCACATCTCCGCATCGGCCGGTGCGTTCATCTGGATGGTCGCGGAGTGGTTCCGCTACGGCAAACCGAGTGCGCTCGGCGCGGTGACGGGTATGGTGGCGGGCTTGGGAACGATCACCCCGGCATCGGGCTTCGTCGGCCCGGCGGGCGCGTTGATCATCGGCCTGTCGGCGGGTCTGTTGTGCTTCGGCGCAACGAACTTCCTGAAACGTACGATGCATATCGACGATTCGCTCGACGTGTTTCCGGTGCACGGTGTCGGCGGCTTGTTGGGAACGCTGCTCACGGGCGTGTTCGCAAGCAACGCGCTCGGGGTATTCAGCGGGCAGGACGACATTCAAATCGGCCATCAGTTGGGTGTTCAGGCGATCGGCGCGTTCAGCGCGTTGATCTACACGGTCGTCGTCACGTTTGTAATCCTGAAGATCGTCGGCGCGGTCACGGCGCTGCGGGTCAGTGCAGAAGAAGAGACAGAAGGACTCGACGTCGTTCTGCACAACGAGCGGGGTTACGACCTCTGACGGCCTGAGTCAGCCGCGCACGCCGCGATCGAGCGCGCTGCGTACCAACGCTTCAACCAACGCGTCGAACGAGAGACCGATCGCGCGTGCACCGTCGGGAAACAGGCTGGTCGGCGTCATACCCGGCAGCGTGTTCACCTCGAGCAGCACGACCTCCTCGGCATCGGTCACGATGAAATCGGCGCGCGAGAGGTCTTCGCAGCCAAGCGACGCGTGTGCCGCCATCGCAATCTCTTGCAGACGATTCTGGCAAGGGGCGCTGACCGGCGCCGGAATCACGTGCTCGCTCTGGCCGACCGTGTAGCGGTGCTCGTAGTCGTACCAGCTACCGCGTGGTGTGCGCACTTCGATCGTCGGAAATGCGCGGGCTGACGCGCCGTGCAGGTCCAGCACGCCGACTGTCACTTCGATGCCGAGCACGAACGGCTCCACCAGCACGCCGTCGCCGAGCGCGAATGCTTTTTCGAAAGGTTTGGTCAGGTCGCCACCGTTCATGACCGGTGTAACTCCGATGGCAGATCCCTGGCTCAGGGGCTTGACGACTACACGATCCCCGAATGCGGCAAGCGTTTCGCGGCACGCGTCTGCAACGGCGGTGCCTCGGGGGAATACCCGGTCCGGGCACAGCGGTAGGCCCAAGCGACGGAAGATTGCCTTTGCAAGGCTCTTGTCCATCGCACATGCGCTCGCGTGCACGCCGCTGCCCACATACGGATAGCCGAGAATTTCGAGATATCCCTGAACGGTGCCGTCTTCGCCCGGCGGACCGTGCAGCACGGGAAACACTACGTCGGGTCGAAACTCCTGCAGCAACCGCGTAAGCGAACCGTCGAGCTCGAACTGGCGGACGTGCTCGAACGAACTCTTCAGTGCCTTCGTCACCTCTGCGGCTGACGAGCGCGAAACTGCGGCTTCGTTAGACTTGCCGCCCGCAATGACAGCGACGCGAACGTTGTTGATCGAACCTGTCATCGAACCTTCTTCTGCAAGTGGGAACCGAGGAACTCTATCTCGAGCGGCGGCAACGAATCGGCCGGCTCGAATCCGAAGATACGGGCGAAGAACAGGTATTCGCCTTCGAGCGCGCGGCGAATGTTCGCCGCTTGCCGGAAGCCGTGCTGTTCACCTTCGAACGCAACGTATGCGACCGGCAATTGGCGGCGCCGCAACGCATCGACCATTGCCTCGGCCTGATTCGGAGGCACCACGCGGTCTTCCAAACCCTGGAAGAACACCACCGGGCAGGTCAGCCGATCGACATGGTGGATCGGCGAACGCGCTACATACAGATCGCGCGCCTGCGGGTATGGGCCGATCAAGCGGTCGAGATAGCGCGATTCGAATTTGTGCGTGTCGCGCGCCAGGGTTTCGAGGTCGCCGATACCGTAATGGCTTGCGCCTGCGCTGAAGGTGTTACCGAACGTAAGCGCCGCCAGCGTCGTATAGCCGCCGGCGCTGCCTCCGCGAATCGCCACGCGATCACGATCGATGCGATCGGCCGCCGCGAGATGTTCGACGAGATCTTCGCAATCGTGCACGTCGACCACGCCCCATTGGCCGTCGAGGCGTTCGCGGTAGGCGCGGCCGTAACCGCTGGAGCCGCCGTAGTTCACATCGGCCACCGCCCAACCGCGCGTCGTGTAGTACTGGATGCGGAAATTGATCAGCGGATGCGTCGCGGCAGTAGGGCCGCCGTGGCTCATCACGAGCAATGGCGGCCGCTCGGAAGACGGCGCTTGTGCGTCCGGGTTATGCGGCGGATAGAAGTACGCATATGCGGTTGCGCCGTCGCGCGTCGGATACTCGATTGACGCAGGCATCGAAAAGTACGACGGGTCGATGTCGAGCTTGCCTGCAACTGCGAGGGGTTCACCAACAGCACCGCTCAGATCCATGGACGTAATCGTGGCGAGCCGATCGGGGCTGCCGCCGATGAAATACAGACGCTGCGCGATCAGCGCGAGTCCGAAGAACGCCTGCCACTCGCTCTGCAACGGTGAGGCCATTCCGCTATCGACGTCGATGATCAGCAGGCTCGTCGCGCCTCTGTGCATCCGCTGGGCCACCACGTGATGCGGCCCGAGTACGCAGTAGTACTTCGAACCGAACCCCCACGCAGGTCCGCTATATTCGGCTTCATCGGGATACGCGCAGTAGATACCGCTGTCGTCGTAGCTGTAGAGATTCCAGAACCCGTTCTGATCGGACGCGAACAGAATGCGGTCCGACGTGAGCCATTCCGGTTGCACGATCGATTCGGCGGCGCCGCCGGCTACGATGGTCTCGTCGGCGAGTAAGCCATTGTCGGCCAGTGACGCAACATGCAGCTGCGTACCGTCCCACGGCATGTTGGGGTGGTCCCAGCTGAGGAAGCAGATCCGACGGCCATCGGGCGAGACTCGAGGCGCGGCGTAAAAGTCGTGGCCGCGGTGCAGATCCGTCGTGGTGCCGGTCGCAATGTCTACCGCAACGAGGCAGTTCTCGCGTTCCTTCTCGCCGGGACGCTCACCGACCGAGATGAGGCGCGCACGCGGCTCGTCGATGACGAAATCTGCGTAGCGTGTTTCTGTGTCCGTGTGCGTGACCGCGATGGGAACGCCGCCCGCGAGCGGCACCCGATAGATGTTCTGATCAGCGAAATTGACGAAGTACGCGTGGCTGTCCGTTGCGAGATACGCGCCGCCGCCGTACTCGTGCACGCGAGTGCGAACGTTGAACGGAGTGGGAGTGAGCTCACTACGTACGCCCTTACGCCACATGATCAACGTATTACGTCCGCCTTCTTCCGGCCGCGATTCGAGCCAGAACAACGCATCCGCGTTCCCGGTTAGAGCATTCAGCCCGGTAACACCCGCGGTGATGAGTTCGGCGGTGATCGGAGACGGCCAACTGCCGTAGGGGGCGATGCGGGACATGGAAAGATCGTCTGTGCTAGGCGCCGTGCAGTGTATCGCGGGCCTGATAGATTGCCCAACGCTGGTGGTCGCGCCATGCGCCGTCAATGTAGAGGAACTTCGGCGAGAACCCTTCGTTGACGAAGCCGCAACGTTTTACAAGGTTGATTGACGGCTCGTTGGTCGGCTGGATGTTCGCTTCGAGCCTGTGTAGCCCCATTCCGTCGAACG
>CAZLDA010000087.1:0-1252 GCA_964557875.1 uncultured Pseudomonadales bacterium
AACGACCATACTTTGGCGCAAGCCTCGCGTAGGTCTCTTTGTAGCAGTCGGACAGCGACTGACCTTTCGCGCGCCCCTGCTTGACGCTGCCGTACATGTCGGCCAGAAACGCACGGGTGCCTTCGATGGCATCACGCGATTTCGCGGCGCTCGTCAACGCATCGCCGCGGCCCGGCACCAGTCGCTCGGGTTTCAGTTCCAGCAACCGGTCGAGCGTTGCAGGCCAGTCTTCGTGATACGCATCGCCCGTGTACGGCGTGGCGCCGAACTCGACGAGGTCGCCCGAGTACAACACCTTGTGTTCCGGCAACCACACGATCGTGTCGCCCTTCGTATGGCCGCGGCCCGGATGCCAGATCTGCACCTCTACGCTGCCGAGGTGCAGCGTCAATTTGCCGTCGAACACGATGTTCGGCCACGTGAGACCCGGCACCGAATCGACCCCTTCGAACAGCCGCGGAAAACGACCGAGTTCGGAGTCGAAGTCCTGCTGGCCGCGCTCCACGATGAGGTCGTAGGTGTTCCGGCTCGCGATGATGTTCTGCGCGCCGTAGGCGGAGGCACCCAGCACGCGCACGGCGTGATAGTGACTGAGCACGATGTGCTTGATCGGCTTGTCGGTGACGCTGCGAATCCGGTTGATCACATCCTGCGCCATGATCGGCGTCGCCTGTGTATCGACCACCAGCACGCTGTCGTCGCCGATCACGATGCCGGTGTTCGGATCGCCTTCGGCCGTATATGCATACGCGCCCGGTGCAAGTTCGGTGAATGAAACCTGCTTCGGTGCGAGATCGCCCTTCGACGCAAACTGCTTTGCCACGGCCGCTGTCCTATGTCTTGAATGGCTGCATTGGTAACATCCGCCCGCGCCGCGGACAATCCCTTCCTTCGGGTCCTTCGGGGTCGCTTTTGCGCAGAATGGTAAAGAGCATGCCGACGCCTTTTCGAATCGACGTTCCCGACAGCGACATCGCCGACCTTCGCGCACGTCTCGATGCCGCGCGCTGGCCGGATCAGATCGGCGATCCGTGGGTGTACGGTACCGATATCACCTACCTCAAAGAACTGGTGCACTACTGGCGTCACCATTTCGACTGGCGCGCGCAGGAAGCGAAGCTGAACCGGTTCGATCAGTTCCGCACCACCATCGGCGATCACGACCTGCATTTCATCCACCAGCGCTCGACCAACACACACGCTCAGCCGCTGCTCATCACGCACGGCTGGCCCGGTTCGATCAGCGAGTTCG
>CAZLDA010000087.1:1262-7271 GCA_964557875.1 uncultured Pseudomonadales bacterium
CGACTACGACCGCTTGCGTTGGGACGAACTGGCTTCGATCAGCGAGTTCGTCAAGATCATCGAGCCGCTGACGCAACCGGAACGATTCGGCCGCGACTGGCGCGACGCATTCCACGTGATCTGTCCGTCGATTCCCGGCTACGGATTTTCACGCGCGCCGCGGCAACCCGGTTTTCAGCCGCGCGCCTGCGCAGAACTGTTCATGAAGCTGATGGATCAGCTCGGCTATCAGCGCTACTTCGCACAAGGCGGCGATGTCGGCTCTGCCGTAACGACCTGGCTCGGCGCGCTCGGCGGCGATCACGTGAAAGGTATCCATCTGAATCTCGTGTTCGCCCGGCCCCCGAAGGAAAACCCGATGGCCGGCGTCACCGAAGCGGAGCAGCGCGCCTTGACCGAGCGGCAGGCGTACATGACGAACGAAGTGGGCTATCAGCACATTCAGGGCAGCAAGCCGCAAACGCTGGGTTACGCGCTGAACGATTCGCCGGTCGGACTCGCCGCGTGGATCACCGAGAAATTCCACAAGTGGACGCATCACACCGGCAACCACGAAGACGCGATCAGCAAAGACGAGATACTGACCGACGTCAGCATCTACTGGTTCACGCAGAGCATCACGTCCTCCGTGCGGATGTACTACGAAAGCCGCCGCTACGACGGAAAGCCGTTTCCCGAACGCGTCGACGTGCCCACCGCTGTTGCGAACTTTCCCGGCGAGTTGTTCCTGCCGCCGCGCGCGTGGGTGGAGAAACAGTTCAACCTCGTGCACTGGTCGCATCCGGAGCGCGGTGGACATTTCGCGGCAATCGAAGCGCCGGACCTGCTCGTAGATGACATCCGCACCGCATTCCGTCCCTTACGTTAGGCCGACCTCATGCGTTATTTCCCGTTCCTGTTGTGCCTCTTCTGCGTCAACGCCTGCGGCAGTGATGCGCCACCCGTGACCTCGTCTGCAAACGCGGCGCCCATCGAAGCGGGCGTTGTTCCGGCCGACGCCGGCGAGGCACTGCAAACCGAACCGTGGCACTACCCGCGCGAGCGGATGGTCGACGGCAATCGTGTGATCGTTTACACGCCGCAGATCCGTTCGTGGCCGAACTTTGCCCACTTCGAGGCCATCGGCGCCATCGAGATCCAGCCCAAGGACGGCAGCGCCGGGCGCTACGGTACGACGACGATTTCCGGCGCCACCGAAGTCGATCTCGAAAAACGCCTCGTCATCGTTACCGAGCCGAAAGTCGAAGGCGTTTCGTTCGGCGACGATGCCGCGGCGAATGCGAACGAGGCCACCATTGCGCGCATGGCGTTGCGTGAACGCGTCGAAATACCGCTCGACATGTTCCTGCTCTATCTCAGCGACGACGTGCTCGAAACGCCTCCACCGCCGGGATTCAACACCAAACCGCCGCCGATCCATGTTGCCGATGTGCCGACGCTGCTGCTCTTCGTGAACGGCAAGCCGGTGCTGACGCCGGTGGAAAAAACCGGACTCGAACTCGTCGTGAATGCGAACTTCCCGGTGTTGCGCGACACCGCATCGGGCACGTACTACCTCATCACCGGACCGCAACGGTTGCAGGCGCGAGAGTTGAAGGGTCCGTGGACCAAAGCGGGTACGCTGCCCCCAGGCTTCGCGCAGATCGATCCGAAGGGTGAACAAGCCGCGATCGCCGCGGCTGTAGCGACACCGGTCAGCGATGAGCCGCTGCCGAAGGTGGTCGTCTCGCAAGTGCCTGCAGAACTGATCGTCACGGAAGGCAAACCGGTACTCAAGGAAATACCCGGCACCGGTGGGCTGCAGTACGTCGAGAACACCGACAGCCCCGTGTTCGAACTGAAAGGAACGTACTACTTCCTCGTATCGGGGCGCTGGTTCGAGACGAAGCGTCTCGATAAAGGTCCCTGGAAGTTCGTACCGAATCTGCCGGATGCGTTCTCGCAGATTCCGCAAGACAGCGAAATGGCGGACGTGCGCGCTTCGGTGCCCGGCACCGTGGAAGCAAAGATGGCCGCGCTCGAAGCGCTGCTGCCGACACGCAAATCTGTGGCGGTGGGCGCTGCGCCCGACGTGAACGTGACGTACGGCGGCGATCCGAAGTTCGAAAAGATCGAAGGCACGCAGGTGTCGCGCGCGGTGAACAGCGGCAACGACGTGATTCTGTACAGCGGCACCTATTACCTCGTATACGAAGGCGCCTGGTACACCTCGGCATCGCCGAACGGTCCGTGGGTAGCCACCGCCACGGTGCCCGACCCCATCTACCAGATTCCGCCGAGCTCGCCGTCGTACGCCGTGACACAGGTCGTCGTGCAGGAAACGACACCCACGACGATCGTGTATTCGTATCCGCCGTCTTACAGCACCGGCATCTACGTCGCGTACGGTGTGCCGTGGTACGGCACCGGCTGGTATTACCCGCCGTACATCTATGGCCCCTATTACTATCCGTACTGGGGTGCGTCGTACGGACACGGTTACTGGTACAGCCCGATGACCGGCGCGTACGGTTCACGTTCGGTCTGGTACGGACCTTACGGTGGCTACAGCTACAGCCAGGGCTACAACCCGGCAACCGGCCGATACGGCTACGTCGAAACCGCGTGGGACGGCGAAGACTGGAAGAGCCACAGCGAGAAATACAACCCGCGCACGGGTGTGGCCACCGAGACGTCGCGTCACTACTCCGCCAACGACAACAAAGCAGAGATGACGCGTGCGGTCGAGGGTCCGAACGGCCGCTCGGTGGAGATGCAACGCAATACCGACTTCGACAATCAGACGATGACCACCAAACGCGAGACGTCGGGCGGCGGTGCGTCGAACACGACCCGCACGTGGGATGGCCGCGGCAACACGACGACGTCAGGCACGATTCAGACCGGCGACGGCCGCACGGCGACCATCTCGGGTGAGCACACTTACGGCGGAGGCAACACCACGATCACCGGTTCCGAAGGCGGTCAGGCCTCCGTGGACCGCAGCGTCGGCCCCGGCGGCACGGTCACGCGCGAAGGCACCTACTCCAAGAACGGCCAGACCGTCGATACCACGACTAAGCGCAGCGGCGACACGACGGCGACGAAGGCGCAAGGCAGCAACGGCGGACAGGTCGCCTCGATCTCGAGCGGCGGCAACCGCACCACGGTCGGCCAGTCCGCCGGCGGCGACGTCTACGCCGGTCACAACGGCAACGTGTACAAGAAGACCGACAGCGGTTGGCAGCACTACGATCAGGGCGGCTGGAAACCGGTAGACACACCTGACCGGCCCACCCCCTCGACGACCTCGTCAGGGCAAACCTCACCAGGGCAGCGCGAACGTCCCGCGCAAGCGCCTTCGTATTCGAGTGAGAGTATTCAACCGCGCCAGTCGGGCAATGGGCAGAACCGAGCCGGCGGCGGATATCGCAGCGGCGAGTATGGCGGCGGCAGCTACGGCGGCGGAAATTATGGCGGCGGCGGACGCTACGACGGCAGCTACGGCTCCAACGAAATGCGGCAGCTCGATCGCGATGCACGCGCGCGCAGCGGCGGCTACGACCGTTTCGAGCAACGCCGCAGCATGTCGCCAAGCAGCAGCCGTGGCGGCTTCAGCCGTGGTGGTGGTCGCGGCGGCGGCGGACGGCGGCGTTAAGGGGCGCTACATCGGCGAGGCTCGGTCTGATCGAGATCGGACCTGAGTGCAGGCAGCTGATTCACGGTCATTCTCCCAACAGCTGACCGATGGGTTTCAGTCCCTCGACGCGATCGCACACTGCCTTGATCGCCAGCATGATCGGCATGCCGAGCAGCAGACCCCAAATACCCCACAACCAACCCCACGCCAGCACGCTGACGAATACGACTACCGGATTCATGCTGCTCGCCCGGCCGGTCAACCACGGCATCAAGATGTTTCCGACAACGGCATGAATGATCAGAGAAGCGCCGGCAACGATCAGCGCCGTTTCGATCTGCCCGAATTGCACGAATCCGACCAGCGCCGCGCCACCCGTAACGGCGATCGCACCGAAATACGGAATCAGATTGAGTATGCCGGACAACACGCCCCACGCCGCGGCGTGTTGCAAACCGATCCACAGGAACACCAGCCATGTCGCCACCCCAACGAGCACGCTAAGGAACAACTGAACGAGCAGATATCGTTTGATCTGGTCCGTGATCTCATCGAGCGCCTCTACCGTGAGGCGCTTCTTCGCGAAGTCGGGCCCGGCGATTCGCGCCATTTTGCGCCGGAACGCGTCCCCCGAAGCGAGCAGAAAGAACGTCACGAAACCCACCACCGTCGCTTGTCCCAGCAGTGCCACGAGGCCGAGCGTTCCGGTCCACAGATGCTGCTTGATGTCGAACTTCGGTGCCTCGATCTGCACGCGCGTGACGCCGCCTGATTGAGGTTTGCCTGCGGTCGTATCGGCCGCCGCCTGTTCGATCTGAGTTGCGGCCGCCTGCACGTTCGCGATGGCGCTGTCGGACGTGCGTGTCTGCGGTCGCAACGCCTGCCGGATTTTCTGCGCGGTGTCCGGCAACGATTCGATCAACGCGTTCGCGTCGTCTTCCACCGAGTACATCGTCGCGACTGTGCCGACGACGATCGATGCCATCAGCACCGCGGCGCCGATCGCGCGCGGGATGTGCCACGCCTGCAGCCGGTCGACGATTGGCGACAGCGCGTAGCTGAACATCAACCCGAGCAGAACCGGTATGAAGACCTCGGCGGCCCAGTCGAGCAACCACAAAGCGGCGCATACGGCGATTACCGCCAGCGAGACGCTGCGCACGACGACCGGAAATCTGTCGCCCGGTTCAACCGCTGGTGCGTCTTCGTCGGTCTCCAAGCTGCCCGCCGCAATCAGTCTACGTTGGGCGATGCTATTGGATTTATCAACGCGACGCGCGGCTGTCTGCCCTTCACGTACCCCATACCCGCGGCGCATCGGCCGCGGAGAAAACCGCTACTGCAGTCAATCAGCCTTCGAGCGCGGCGACCTCAGCCGTCAGGCGCGCGGACGTTTCGGTGCCGCTGCGCAACAGGTTCATCAGCAACCCGATCATCAACCGTGGCCGTTCGCGTTCGAGCTTGCCGAATGCAGTTGTAGTGAGCGCGTAGCACTCAACTGCGGAGTCGGCGCGCACATCGGCAGAGCGCACACCGCCCGCAATCAGCGCCGATTCGCCGAATCCCATGCCCGGCGTCAACGTAGAAAGTCGTTTGTAGCCGCCTTTCGGCAGTTCCACCACAACGCTGACGTCACCCTTCACGAGGAAGTACAACGCGTCGGCGGGGTCGCCGCGGTGCACGATCAGCGCGCCCGGCTCGAACTCACGCCGCTCAACCACACGTTCGAGATGCGCAACGTCCGCGGCGCTAACACCCACACAGAGGCGATGCTCCAGCAGGCCGCCGAGGGATGTCTCGGCACGACGCACGGCATAACGTTCCAACAATCGCCTTTCGCACCACTCGAGCCCGAGATCGAGCTGCGGCTGAAACGTCACCGCGTCGGCCGCTCTCGGATCGAGCTCGGCACCGAACGACCCGAGCAGATCGCGGCGCACGCGCGTGAACACGAGGTGCCGACCTTCCGCAGCACAACGTTGTGTCAACGCGGCGAGCATGCGCGTTGCCGGTGCATCAACGTGTGCAACGCGTTTGAAGTCGAGCACGGCGAAGTCGATTGCTGCGCCGCTGTCGATGATCTCGCGCACCACACGTTCCGCCGTCGCAAAACGCAAGTCGCCCTGCAACTCGTAGATCGCCGCACGGGTGCCGTGTTCGTCGAGCAGGTGTGCCTCGTTCGCAGGGCGGCGCCGCTTGGAGCGGACCGTGGCAAGCGTGTAACGCGCACGAACGGTAGAAACCGAAGGCCGCGGCGGATGCAGGAAATGCAGACCGAGATCCTTCGACAGTGCTTCGCACACCGCCACGCCGCGCACGCTGTTGCCGCGCTCGTCGAGCGCCGGCGCAAACACACCGATTCCTAGCTGGCCGGGCAGCACTGCCACAAC
>CAZLDA010000087.1:7281-9954 GCA_964557875.1 uncultured Pseudomonadales bacterium
CCGCTTTTGGCCGGCATGCCGACGCGGTAAACCCACTCGCCCGAAAAGTCGTACATGCCGCACGTGGTCATCACGCTCAGGATCGGATCGACGAACTCGGAGCTCACGGCGCGCGCACCCGTTACCGGGTTGACGCCGCCGTTGGCCAGCGTCGCCCCGATCATCGCCAGGTCGCGGCAATCGATCAGAATCGAACACTGCTTGAAATACAGTTCGAGCGCGGGCTCGGGATCTTCGCTAACGATTCCGTAATTGCGCAGCATGTGCCCGATGGCCCGATTGCGATGACCGGTAGCGCGCTCCGACTCGAAGACGGCCTCGTCGATGTCGAGCGGGCGGCCCGCGTACGCCGAGATGGCACCGACCACACGATCGACTCTGGCTTTCGCCGTGTCGCCCACGACCAGCGAAGAAGTCGCAATGGCGCCGGCATTGATCATCGGATTCAGCGGCCGGCCGGTGCCGGGCTCGAGGCTGATCGAGTTGAACGCATCCCCGCTCGGCTCCACCCCGATCGCCCGGCTCACACGTTCGCTGCCGCGATCTTCGAGCGCAACGCCGTAGATCAGCGGTTTCGAAATCGACTGAATGGTGAACTGCTGCCGAGTGGCACCAACTTCATATACGTGACCGTCCACCGTCGCTATTACCAGGCCGAACGACGCCGGATCGGCGCGCGCGAGCTCGGGGATGTAGGTCGCTACATGGCCGGTGTCGAACTTCGACACGCGCGCGTGCAGTTGTTCCAGGTAACGCCGGATCGGCGACCGGGTCGGGTCGGCGGCGTTGTACACGTCGTGCATGTTGGGGTTGTGCGCAGTCACGCCGCACACGCATGCAACATTTGTGCGCACTTCTGGCGGCCGTGTGAAGCGCAGGAAGTCCACGTTTGTGTCGAGTGTCCGGGCCGGGAGTGCACCGAATTGGGCACACCGATGCACCAGGAGGTGACATCGCGCGCCAGCTACGGGGTCAATTATTCGTAGCCGTGCCGAGGATTACCGCGGTGGAACAGTTGTACACGGTGCTCTTGGTACCCATGCACCAGTTGATGTCGTTGTTCGCCTGCGGGCGATACACCGGCTTGTCGCCGTCGTTGCGATTGCACAGACAGCGGCCGCAACTGCTCTTGCCGCAACAGTCGTTGTAGCTGATCACGTAACGTTTGCCGTCTGCGGGGTTTTCACAGGTGCCGATCCACGTGAGCGGCGACATCTCGGTGCCGGGCGGGCACTCATTGCGCGTGCCGCCGCAACAGCTGCACAGAAAGCCGTCGATGCCGCAGTAGCGCCAGTATTCGCACGTCGACGGGTCGCCGGGGTCTGCCGGGTTGCCGGTACTCTGCGGCGGTACCAGCGGTCCGCCGCCGCCATGGCTTGCCGCCCGTGCAACCGGCAACAGCGGCACCGCCGCCGCGCCGACCAGGCTGGTTGCCAACAGTCCCATGAAGCCGCGACGGGAACTGCGCCGCGCTACACCGCGTGCACCGTTCTCCATCCATCGATCGAACCAGCTCATCGTTTAGGCCTTCACTCGATCCGGTGAACCATGTACGGCGATTCGCCGACGCCGTGGATCGTGTGCATGTACGTGCCCGCATTCGCGTCGTACACATCCACGGTTCCTTCGACGTTCGCAACGATCAGCCGCGGCGACGCATCGGCCGTAACGTCGATGGCGATTGCCGCGGTCTTAAGGGAAATCTTCGCGACGCGCGCTTTGCGCGCCACGTCGAATACCCAGATTTCCGTCGCCGGATCTTTGTGGCTGCCGGCGTAGCCGTTCGGAATCATGCCGACGAACAGGCGGCCATCGGGGTGCCCCGCGCTCCAATGCCAACCGGCCGGACGCCAGCCGTCCTTTCGCTCCTGCTCGGTCGTCAGCCACCAGGTATCGGCAACGCGAGCCACTTCCTTGTCCGCGGCGATCACCTGAACGCGGCCGAGGAAGCTCGGGAAATACCAGTTCGAACCGATGCGGCTCGACTTTTCCGTCAGCGGGTCTTTGTCGATGTCGATGAACGGCTTGGAGTGGCTGCTGCTGGCGAGCCCGCCCTGTGCATCGAGCGTGATCGCCAGCAGGCTGCCGTCGCCGCACAGCATGAAGAAACCGCGCTCCACGGTGGCATACACCAGCGCACAACCCGGCGTCGGGATTTCGCCGACGAACTGCCGCTTGTCGAGATCGACCACGCTCACCGACATAGACGGGTTCATGTTGAACACCACGAGAAAACGACCGTCGGCCGTAAGGCTGGCGCTGCCCTTGTTCACCACGGTATTGGCGCGCTTCGTCGGAATCTCGATCTCCGCCACAACGCCTAACGTCGCCATGTCGTAAACCGTCACGAGATCGGCTCGCGTGCCGCGGCTGCCGTGACTGTAGTAGGTCTCGCCTACATACAACTCGTTGCGCGCGGCCGACATGTCGAGCGTGGCGAACTGGCCGGCACTCAGCATGCCGAGAAATTCCTGAGTGTCCGCATTCACCAACGAGAACTTCGAGTCGATCAGATTGCTGAACGCGAAGTCGTGGATCAGCGCGAGGTGCGGACCATAGGGCGTCGCAACTTTGGCGACGCCGAGCACCGATTCAGCCGGAAGGTCTGCCGTCGACGACGCCGCGGCGCAACACAACAGGCAAAGCGAAAGCCATCTCTTCATCTGAAACCGT
>CAZLDA010000088.1:0-9764 GCA_964557875.1 uncultured Pseudomonadales bacterium
GCGCTGTGCGGTGGTATGTCGCCGGAAGCGCTGCAGTCGACGCGCTGGCACCGCTACTGCACGACCGGATGACGCAAAGCGTTGTCGTGGGAGACGACTTTTCCCCGTCGTTTGCCACGCGCACGCCGCAACCGCTCGGCACCATTCCCTTCATATCGAACGGCAGAGGGGCGTTGGTTGGCGCGAACGAAGCGTTGGGGCTAGCACTCAGCGATGTCGAGATCGACTACCTCGCGGATGCGTATCGGCAACTTGGACGCGACCCGACCGACGTGGAACTGATGATGTTCGCGCAGGCGAACTCGGAGCACTGCCGGCACAAGATTTTCAATGCGCGCTGGACGATCGACGGTAAACCGGCGCCGCATTCGCTGTTCGACATGATTCGCAACACGCACCGGCACATCAACGGCGAGGGCATTCTCTCCGCATACTCCGACAATGCAGCGGTGATCGAGGGCTACCACACCGATCACTGGATGGTGGATCCGGCCAGCCACCACTATCGCTACGTTGCAGAGCCTGTACACGTGTTGATGAAGGTGGAAACGCACAACCATCCGACGGCGATCGCGCCGTACCCCGGCGCGGCGACCGGATCCGGCGGCGAAATACGCGACGAAGGCGCGGTGGGGCGAGGATCGAAACCCAAGGCGGGCCTGGTCGGATTCACTACGTCGCACCTCAACATTCCGGACGACGAGCAGCCGTGGGAGATCGAAACGGGTAAGCCGGAACGGATAGTGTCGGCCTTGGAAATCATGCTCGAAGGACCGATAGGCGCCGCCGCGTTCAACAACGAATTCGGCAGGCCCGCGCTCACAGGCTACTTCCGCACGTTCGAGTATGCGCCGGCCAACGACCTTGCACGGGTGCGGGGGTATCACAAGCCGGTGATGATTGCTGGCGGCTTCGGCAACGTGCGTCCCGAGCACGTCAGTGCCATACCGTTCGGCGGCGCAACGCACCTCATCGTAATCGGTGGGCCGGCGATGCTGATCGGTCTCGGCGGCGGCGCCGCGTCGTCGATGGCTTCAGGACAAAGCAGTTCCGATCTCGACTTCGCATCGGTGCAGCGGGACAACGCGGAAATGCAGCGGCGCTGTCAGGAAGTGATCGATGCGTGCGCGTCGCTCGGCGATGCGAATCCGATCCGCTTGATCCACGACGTTGGCGCCGGCGGATTGTCGAACGCGCTGCCTGAACTGGTGAAAGATGCCGGACGCGGCGGCCGTTTCGAGATGCGCCGCCTGCCGAGCGCCGATCCCGGGCTCGCGCCGCACGAACTGTGGTGCAACGAAGCCCAGGAGCGTTATGTGTTGGCCGTTGCGCACGAAGACCTCGCGGTGTTCGAACGAATCTGTACGCGCGAACGGTGTCCGTTCGCGGTGGTCGGCGATGCCACTACCGAACCGCAGCTGATCGTCGGCGACGAGAAGTTCCACAACGCGCCGGTGGATCTTCCGATGGCGGTGCTGTTCGGCAACGTGCCGAAGTTGCAGCGCTCGTTCGCGCGTCGTGCGAACGAACTCGCGGCGCTCGATCTCCCGCGCATACCGCTGGCCGACTTGCTCGACCGCGTGTTGCGGTTTCCGGCCGTCGGCTCCAAACAGTTTCTGATCACGATCGGCGATCGCAGCATTACGGGGTTCGTGGTACGCGATCAAATGGTAGGACCGTGGCAGGTACCCGTTGCCGACGCGGCCGTGACCACACTCGGGTTCAAGACGCTGCGAGGCGAAGCGATGGCGATGGGCGAACGCTCGCCGCTCGCGCTGATCGATCCCGCTGCATCCGCGCGCATGGCAATAGGCGAGGCGTTGACGAACCTGGCGTCGGTGGCAGTTGAGGAACTCGCCCGCGTCGTGTTGTCGGCGAACTGGATGGCAGCTGCTGGTCGCGGCAACGAGGATCAGGCGTTGTTCGACGCCGTTACCGCCGTTGGAATGGAGTTGTGCCCCGCGTTGGGCATCGCCATTCCGGTCGGCAAAGACAGCTTGTCGATGCACACGCAATGGCGCGACGAGCGCGGTGAACGTTCTGTAACGGCGCCGATGACGTTGATCGTATCCGCGTTCGCGCCGGTGCCCGACGTTCGCAGAGCGGCGACCCCGGTGTTGCGCCTCGATAGAGGGCGCACACGACTGTTGCTGGTCGATCTCGGCGGTGGTGCGAATCGACTCGGCGGAAGCGCGCTTGCGCAAACACATCGGCAGATCGGCGATCGATGCCCCGACGTGGATGATGCTGCAGCGCTGGCAGGATTCTTCCGCACCGTTCAGGCGTTACTGCGTGACGGCATAGTGCTGGCGTATCACGACCGCTCCGACGGCGGCCTTGCGGTGTGTGCGCTCGAGATGGCGTTCGCGGGTCGATGCGGATTCGACATCGACCTGGCAGCGCTAGGCGGGACGGATGAATCCGGTGCGGTAGCCGCGTTGTTTGCCGAGGAACTCGGCGCGATTCTGCAGGTGGCCGAAGCGGATGTGGCAATGGTGCGTGCTCGATTCGCGGCTGTCGGACTCGGTGCATACGTGCACGATCTCGGTATGCCGCAGCAGCAGCGGCGCGCGCTGTTCAGGGTTGGGCGCACGACCTTGCTCGATGCGGACGCCGCGGCGTTGCAACGTCGTTGGGCGGAGACCAGCTATCGCATGCAACGCATGCGCGACGATCCCGCCTGCGCGGACGAAGAGTACGAGCGCATTTCCGCGGACGATGCTGGTATGCGTGCAACGCTTACGTTCGATCCGGCCGACGACGTGGTAGCCCCATACGTGAACCGTGGCGTGCGCCCTCGCGTCGCGGTGTTGCGCGAGCAGGGTGTGAACAGCCATCTCGAAATGGCGGCCGTGTTCGATCGTGCAGGCTTCGACCCCGTGGACGTGCACATGTCCGATCTGCTCGAGAATCGCCGGAGCTTGAGTGACTTTCAGGTTCTCGTTGCATGCGGCGGCTTTTCGTATGGCGACGTATTGGGTGGTGGCGGCGGCTGGGCGAAGTCGATCCTGTATCACGAGCGCGTGCGCGATGCGTTTGCGGCATTTTTCGAAGCGGACACGTTGAGCCTCGGCGTGTGCAACGGCTGTCAGATGTTCGCGCACCTGAAGTCGATCATTCCCGGCGCCGCGCATTGGCCCAGATTTGTGCGCAACAGATCGGAACAGTTCGAAGCGCGCGCGAGCCTGGTGCGTATCAACGCCGTCGGTTCACCGTGGCTCGAGGCAATGGCCGGGTCGGTGTTGCCGATTGCGGTAGCGCACGGCGAGGGACGTGCAGAGTTCGTCGAAGCGGGCGGGTTGGAAGCATTGACGCGGCAGAACGCGATTGCGCTTCAATTCGTCGACAACCGGCACGCAGTGGCGAATTCTTATCCGGCGAATCCGAACGGTGCGGTGAACGGCATCGCGGGCATCGTAAACGTTGGTGGCCGCGTGCTGGCCGTCATGCCGCATCCGGAGCGGGTATTCCGCAGCGTCAACAACTCCTGGCACCCGGATGAATGGGGCGAGGACGGGCCGTGGGTCAGGCTGTTCCGCAACGCGCGAGTGGCGCTCGGCTAGCACGGTGCTGCAGGCACTCTGCCGGTCCGGTGGGAAGGATCCACCGGCATTTCTCGAACGTGCCAGTGTTTGAAAAAGGAGAATCAAGACTTCCTGCGATCGAACAGGATGTCGCCCATACGCACCGGGTAGACGCCGCTGGAGCGGTCGCTGAAGTAGTGCCGCAGCGTGTCGCGAACCACCGGAAACGCGAGTTCGTCCCAGGGGATCTCGTGTTCCTGAAACAGCCGCACGTCGGTGGATTCGAAGCCGGGCTTGAAGTCGAGATCGAGCAGCGATGCGCGAAAGAACATGTAGATCTGCGAGATGTGCGGCAGGTTGAATACCGCGTACAGCCCCTCAATGGAGACGTTGGCGCAGGCTTCCTCTAGCGTTTCGCGGATGGCGCCGTCACTGCTCGTTTCACCGTTTTCGAGAAAGCCCGCGGGCAGCGTCCACAGTCCGGCGCGCGGCTGTATGGCGCGCCGGCACAACAACACTCGATCGCCATACACGGGCAAACAACCGGTGACGACTTTGGGGTTCTGGTAGTGAATGGTGCCGCACGCGTCGCAGACGAAACGTTCGCGATTATCGCCGTTGGGTATGCGGAGGCCGACGGCTTGGCCACAGCTGCTGCAGTATTTCACGGTGGCTCGTACTAGCGGGACGGAACGATTATACGGATTCTTCGCCGTGCCGAGGGATGTGCCGCGGGAAGCCAAGCACGGTTCCAACCTGACGCGGAGCGGATCGCCGGAAGCCGTCGGGTTCGTTGAGAACCGTGTGAAGTTCCGACAGCGATTCATGCATCAGTTTCGACAGACGTACGCATGCCGCCAGCGGATCGGGCGAGCGCCGCCGTTCCATTTCGATGCGGAACTTCAAACCTTCGAGGCGGCGTCGCGAGGCAGGACGCGGCGCGTGTTTGATCACGTCGTCGGTCAACAGATTACCGAGCGCCTGCAGTGCCGCCGGATCGCGTCGCGCCAGTTCTGCGAGCACTTCGAAGGCCGGCAATTTGCGTCGAATTCTCGGTTCGTTCATAGCTCTTCAAACGGGCTCTTGAAACCTCTGCGTCCGACTATGCACGAGGTGGAGCGCTGTAGGCTACTGGCAGGTGGGGCCGTCGGGCGCCTCGCCGATGGCTTGGTCGCTGCGCCGGCCGATGCCACAATGCGCCGTAACACGGTCGGCAGGCGCACAGCATGATTTATCAGTTAGGGGAACATCGCGTACGCGCGGAAGGGGAGTACTTCATCGCCGATTCGGCAATCGTCATCGGCAACGTCCTGCTGCGGAAGAACGCGAGCGTCTGGTTCAACGCCGTAATTCGCGGCGACAACGAGCTGATCACCATCGGTGAAGACTCGAACGTGCAGGACGGCTCGGTGCTGCACACCGACCCAGGCTCGCCCATCGTGATCGGAAGCTGCGTGACGATCGGCCACAAGGTGATGCTGCACGGCTGCACCATCGGCGATAACAGTCTGATCGGCATCAACTCTGTCGTTTTGAACGGCGCGAAGATCGGCCGAAACTGCCTGATTGGCGCGAACGCGCTGGTCACGGAAGGAAAGGAAATCCCCGACAACAGCATGGTGATGGGCGCGCCGGGCAAAGTCGTGCGCGAGCTGACGCCTCAGCAGATCGAAGGGCTGCGCAGATCCGCATTGCACTACGTCGAGAACGCGCGGCGTTTCAAACGAGATCTTCGTCCGCAACTTGCGGTCAATCCTTGAGGACGCTGAAATGACCTCGATAGGAACGCCGCTGTCGAAAACCGCCACCCGAGTGATGTTGTTGGGATCGGGCGAGCTCGGGAAGGAAGTTGTCATCGAGTTGCAGCGTCTCGGTGTCGAGGTGATCGCCGTCGACCGCTACCCCAACGCGCCCGCGATGCAGGTGGCGCATCGCAGCCACGTCATCAGCATGCTCGATGGCGCCGCGTTGCGTGCGGTGATCGAAAGGGAAAAACCGGATCTCGTCGTTCCGGAGATCGAAGCCATCGCGACGCCGACGCTCGTCGAGATGGAGCGCGAAGGTCTGCACGTGATTCCAACCGCGCGCGCCGCACGATTGACGATGGACCGCGAAGGCATTCGGCGCCTTGCTGCAGAGACGCTCGGTGTTCCCACATCGCGTTATGTCTTCGCCGACACGCTCGAAGAATTCAAAGCCGCGATCGAGACCATCGGCACACCGTGTGTGGTGAAGCCGGTGATGAGCAGTTCCGGCAAGGGCCAATCGGTGGTCCGCAACCGCGACGGCATCGAGAAGTCGTGGAACTACGCGCAGGCCGGTGGGCGCGTGGGCGCGGGTCGGGTGATCGTCGAAGGGTTCATCGACTTCGAATACGAGATCACGCTGCTGACGTTGCGCACCGTCGGCGAGACTTCGTTCTGCGCGCCCATAGGCCATCGTCAGGTCGATGGCGACTACGTGGAATCGTGGCAACCGCAACCGATGAGCAGCGCGGCGCTGGTGGAGTGCGAGCGGATTGCGCGGCTCGTCACGGGCGAACTCGGCGGCCTCGGAATTTTCGGCGTGGAGTTCTTCATCCGCGGCGACGAGGTGTGGTTCAGTGAAGTGTCGCCGCGGCCGCACGACACAGGTATGGTGACGATGATCAGCCAAGATCTCTCCGAGTTCGCGCTGCATGCGCGCGCGATCCTAGGCCTGCCGGTTCCGCACATCGAGCAGCGAGGTCCTTCGGCGTCGGCTGCGATTCTGGTTGAAGGTGAGTCCGATCGGGTGGCGTTCGACAACGTTGAGAAGGTGCTTGCGGTTTCGGGCGTTCAAGTGCGGCTGTTCGGGAAACCGGAAGTCCGAGGCAAGCGCCGCATGGGCGTTGCACTTGCGCAGGGCAACGACATCGCCGACGCGCGTGCCAAGGCGCGCGCCGCGGCGGCCGGGATCACGCCGCGCCTCGAATAGACGGCGCTGCACTTGGCAACCCGTTGGTCCAACGCTATAGTTCGCCGGCCCTTGGCACGTGATCTTCATTCCAACGTGTACTGTGTCGACTCGAGATCTGCCGCTCTTCTTTCCCTGCTGCGACTGCCGGCCTAGCCGGCTATTACTCCTCGATCAGGGCTCACGCCCACCCTATTTGACCTTTATCACCGTGTTCACGAACGAGGATTCGCCATGAGCGAACAGCAGGTTTCACACAAAGCGGGCAGTTCCGGAAATGCCCCGGGTCGGATGCCGTACCACAAGTACCGCGCCTTCGCCCCGATCGATTTGAAGGATCGGCAATGGCCGAACCGTGTCATCACCCAGGCGCCACGTTGGTGCAGCGTCGATCTGCGCGACGGCAACCAGGCGCTGGTCGACCCGATGGACGTCGATGAAAAGCTGAAGATGTGGGACCTGCTGCTGGAAGTGGGCTTCGCCGAAATCGAGGTGGGATTTCCGGCCGCGTCGCAACCCGACTTTGACTTCATCCGTCGCATCATCGAAGAAGACCGCATTCCGCCGCACGTCACGATTCAGGTGTTGTGCCAGGCGCGCGCCGAATTGATCTCGCGCACGGTTGAAGCGTTACAGGGTGCGCGCAACGTGATTTTCCACTTGTACAACTCGACATCCACGCTGCAACGGCGCGTCGTGTTCGGCATGGATCGCGCAGGCATCATCGATCTCGCCGTACAAGGCACCCGCATGGTGAAAGAGGCGTTGTCGGCGCTGCACGACACAAACATCACGTTCGAGTATTCGCCGGAGAGCTTCACCGGCACCGAACTAGACTTCGCGGTGGAGATTTCCGGGGCGGTAGCCAAAGAGTGGGGTGCAACGCCGGAAAGGCCGATGATCGTCAACCTGCCGTCGACCGTCGAAATGGCCACACCGAACATCTATGCCGATCAGATCGAGTGGTTCATCCGTAACTTCCCGGCGCGGGACAGTGTGGTCGTCAGTCTGCATACGCACAACGACCGCGGCACCGGTATTGCGGCCACGGAACTGGCGTTGATGGCCGGCGCGCAGCGCGTGGAAGGCACGTTGTTCGGCAACGGCGAACGTACGGGCAACTGCGATCTGGTGACGATGGCGATGAACATGTTCTCGCAGGGTGTCGATCCCGAACTCGATTTCCGCGAAATGCGACGAATCAAGGAAACGGTGGAAGCGATCAACAAATTACCAGTGCACGAACGGCATCCGTATGCGGGCGAGTTGGTGTTCACCGCGTTCTCAGGTTCGCACCAGGATGCAATCCGTAAAGGTATGGCGCAGGTCGATGCCGGCCACTGGGAAGTGCCGTATCTGCCGATCGATCCGGCAGACGTCGGTTCTTCGTACAAGGAGACGGTTCGAGTAAACAGCCAGTCAGGCAAAGGCGGTGTCGGCTTCATTCTCGAAGAATTCTTCGGCATCAGTTTGCCGCGCGAAATGCTGGTGGAGTTCAGCAAAATCGTTCAATCGCTAACGGAACAGCTCGACCGCGAGGTGAAACCCGACGAGATTCTGCAGGCGCTCATCGAAACCTACGCCGTGGAATCGGGTCCGTACCGGCTGGTCGACTACGATCTTCTGCACGGCCGGGCGGGTGCGCAGCGTTGTACCGCAAAGGTGATTGCGTCCGAGCAGACCGTGACGATCTCCGGTGAAGGATCAGGCCCGATCGAAGCGTTCGTGAACGGCATCGTGGAGGTGCTCAACGAACCGTTGAACATCATCGACTATCACGAGCATGCAATGTCGACGGGTAAAGACGCGCAAGCGATCTGTCTGCTGGCGATCGACGATGGCGCCGATGGCAGGATCTACGGCATCGGCGTTTCTGCCAACACGATCACCGCGTCTCTGACTGCCATCGTCTCTGCGATGAACCGGCGCTGGGCTGATCGATAGGCCGTCGCAAAAAAAATCCCATCAGTCGCGGAGCACCTGAATCTTCACGTTGCTGACCATGTTGTCCTTGATCTGCAGCGTTTCGAACAGGTAGTCGCCGATTCTGATACAGAGATTCGTCTCGGGGATGAACTCGAGGTGCTCGAGAATGAGACCGTTCAACGTTCTCGGGCCCTCGGTTGGCAGATGCCAGCCTAGCGCGCGATTGACGTCCCGGATCAAGGCCGTGCCGTCGATGAAGAACGATTCGTCGTCCTGCGGGTGGATCTCCGGCATGTTCGCCGCAAAGTCCGTGGTGAACTCGCCGACGATCTCCTCGAGGATGTCTTCGAGCGTCACGATGCCCTGAATGTCGCCATATTCGTCCACCACGAGGGCGATGCGGCGCTTCTGCTTCTGGAAGTTGAACAATTGTGTGTGCAGGGGCGTGCCCTTGGGGACGAAGTAGGGTTCTCGCGTCAGTTGCAGCAGGTCTGCTTTCGAGAATGTGTCCTGCTGAATGAAGCGGACCGTACGCCGAAGATGCAGCATGCCGATGACGTTGTTGATGTTCTCTTTGAACACCGGCAGGCGCGTGTGCTGGCTCGTTGATATCTGTGTGACGATGTCGGCGATGGGGCTGTCTATGTCGATGCCAACGATTTCGCTGCGGGGCACCATGATGTCGTCTACCGATACCGTTTCGAGATCGACGATGCGCAACAGCATGTCCTGCCGGCGCTTCGGTATCCGGCCGCCCTCACGCAGCATCGTGCGCAACTCGTCCATGTTCAGATGATCTTCGCCCGGCAGGTTGTGGCTGCGCAGGAACGGGCGCAGCACGAAGTTGCTCATGCCGTTGACCAGCAGCACGAACGGATAGAGCAGCTTCAGCAAGGGTGCGAGCACGTAGGCGGAAGGAAACGCGATGCGCTCGGGGTTGTGCGCGGCGATCGTCTTCGGCGCCACTTCGGAGAGCACCAGGAATACCAGGGTTACGACGAACGGCGCGGCGGCCAACCCCGTCTCACCGAAGACCTGTATCCCGATCAGTGCCGCTGCCGTGGCACCCAGGTTGTTTACCAGGACGTTGCCGATCAGGATCACGCCGAGAAGGCGATCCGGACGCTTCAACAGGCGTTTTGCCTTGCGCGCGCCGGGATGACCTTCTTTGGCGAGGTGCGCGAGCCTGTAGCGGTTCAGCGCCATCATCGCGGTTTCCGATCCGGAAAAGAAAGCCGACAGCAGCAGGAGAATTCCAATCGCTCCAAGAAGCGTTGAAAGTTGGAACTCGGTCTCTCCCATCACTGTCGTCCGAGCAGAGTCTCGAGAACGAATTTACTGCCGAAATACGCAAACAGGAGCAGCGTGAATCCGACCAAC
>CAZLDA010000089.1:0-9730 GCA_964557875.1 uncultured Pseudomonadales bacterium
AGCACGCTCAACGCCTATCTCGACTCCGCAGCTGAACACGCCGCGCAGATCGACGACACCGAAGTGCGCTGCGCGCGCCAACTGGTCGAACTGGAGTCCGAAGCCGAGCACTTGCGGCGGCAACTGGCCAGTGCCCAGGCCCGCGCCCTGCACGACAACCTGACCGGCCTGCCCAACCGCCTCGCCTACACCGAACGCATCACCCACGAGTACGCCCGTTGGCGCCGCGACGGCCGTCCGCTCGCCATCGCCGTGATCGATATCGATCATTTCAAGTCGATCAACGACAGTTGGGGGCACCAGGCCGGTGACCGCGTGCTCAAGCACCTCGCGCGCGAACTCGGCTCGAAGATCCGGGCGCAGGACTTCTTCGGCCGCTATGGCGGCGAGGAATTCGTGCTGCTCCTTCCGGGCACGGCACGGGCCGGTGCGCTGGCAGTGCTGGAGGCCCTGCGGCGGCACATCGCGGAGTGTCGCTTCACGTTCAAGGACGCACCGGTCGCCGTCACCATTTCGTGCGGGGTGGCCGAGTTCGCGACCACTGACGATGCGGCCCAGGTGTTCGCCCGGGCCGACCGCGCGCTCTATCTGGCCAAGGCGCGCGGCCGCAACCGCTGCGAGGTGCAGGACCCGGCGTGAGCTCAGGCGAGGGCGCCGCTGATGTAGCTCTCGAGCTGCTCGATGACGAATTCCTGCTCGGCAATGATCGACTTGACCAGGTCGCCGATGGAAATGATGCCGACCAGCCGGCCCTGCTCCAGCACCGGCAGGTGGCGAAACTTGCCCTCGGTCATCAGCGTCATGCATTCCTCGACCGTGTCGTCGGTTTCGAACTGTCGCCGCTGCTGTGGGCGAAGGTTGCGCGGGGTCTCTCTGCCGGCCGCGTCCAGTCGGTAGCGGTGCGGTTGATCGTGGAACGCGAGCGCGAAATCCGCGCGTTCATTCCGGAGGAATACTGGGAAGCGTTCGCGGACCTGAAGCGCGCGAACGACGATGAGAGTCATCGATTCCAGGTCTTCAAAGATCGAGGCGAAAACTATCGCCCGACGAGTGCGGAGCAATCCGACGATGCGATGGCTCGCCTGCGAGGCAAGCCCTTCACCATCGCATCGCGCGAAGACCGCCCCACTACTACACGGCCGAACGCGCCGTTCATCACGTCGACGCTGCAGCAGGCGGCCAGCACGCGCATGTCGTTCAGCGTGAAGAAGACGATGATGATGGCCCAACGGCTTTACGAAGCCGGCTACATCACCTACATGCGTACCGACTCGACGAACCTGTCGGCCGACGCGGTGGTGTCGGTGCGCGAATACATCGGCAAGGAATTCGGCGCGCAGTATCTGCCCGAACAACCGAACTCGTACGCGAGCAAAGCTGCGGCGCAGGAAGCGCACGAAGCGATTCGTCCTTCCAACGTCGGCACCGCGCCGTCGATGCTCGTTGGAATGGAAAGCGATGCCGTGCGCTTGTACGAAATGATCTGGCGTCAGTTCGTGGCATGTCAGATGCCGCCCGCCGAATACACGAGCACCACGGTTGTTGCGCAAGCGGGCGACTTCGAAGCCCGCATTCGCGGCCGCATCCTGCGATTCGACGGCTTCACGCGCGTGCTGCCCGCCGTGGCGCGCAAAGACGAAGACCGCACGCTGCCCGATTTCGTGACGGGAGAAACGCTCGCGGTCGAGGCGATCGAGCCGGTTCAGCATTTCACGAAACCGCCGCCGCGTTATGGCGAGGCGAGCCTTGTTCGAGAGCTGGAGAAGCGCGGCATCGGCAGGCCGTCGACGTATGCGGCGATCATCTCGACCATTCAGGATCGCGGCTATGTGACGCTGAACGCGCGGCGTTTTCACGCGGAGAAAATCGGCGAGCTGGTGACCGACAGATTGGTCGAGAACTTCGACAACCTGCTCGACTTCGGCTTCACCGCACAGCTAGAGGGTCAACTCGACCAGATTGCCGACGGCGAGGCCGACTGGCGCGAGGTTCTCGATACCTTTTATGGCGACTTTTCCGGGAAGCTGACGCGTGCGCGGGCCGACAAGGGTGGCATGCGACCGAACGTTCCTACCAACACCGACATGCCGTGCAGCGTCTGTGGCCGACCGATGCAGGTGCGTACCGGCAGCACCGGCGTGTTTCTCGGTTGTTCCGGTTATGCACTCCCGCCGAAGGAGCGCTGCACCCACACGCTGAATCTGATTCCGGGCGACGAAGCGGTCGACGTGGACGCCGACGCCGAAGGCGAGTCGCGCCTGTTGCGTTCGAAGGTCAAATGTCCGGTGTGCGCTACGCCGATGGACAGCTATCTGGTGGATGAAGGACACAAGCTGCACATCTGCGGCAACAATCCGGACTGCCCGGGCTTTCGCGTCGAGGAAGGCGAATTCCGCATCAAGGGTTACGACGGCCCGGTTATCGAATGCGACAAGTGCGGCGCCGAGATGCAGCTCAAGTCCGGCCGTTTCGGCAAGTACTTCGGCTGTACGAACACCAGCTGCAAGAACACGCGCAAGCTCTTGCGCAACGGCGAAGCGGCGCCGCCGAAATCCGATCCGGTCCCCATGCCGGAACTGCGCTGTGTCAAGGTCGATGACCACTACGTCCTGCGCGACGGCGCTTCGGGCATCTTCCTGGCGGCAAGCCAGTTTCCGAAACACCGGGAAACGCGCGCGCCGACCATCGCGGAGTTGAAGCCGCACAGCAATGAGATCGACCCGAAGCACCGGTATCTGCTCGATGCGCCGGAAACCGATCCGCAGGGAAATCCCGCGATTGTGAAGTACAGTCGCAAGACACGGGAGCAGTTCGTCTCGAGTGAGGTGGACGGCAAGCCGACCGGATGGCGCGCGATGTATCAGAACGGGAAGTGGGTACAGGAATCCGGCGCGTTCGAAGAAACGAAGCCGGCCCGCGGGCCGCGCGCCCAGAAAAAAACCGCAGGCAAACGCGCGCCGCGTAAGCGCGCACCTAGTTGAGCATCGAAGAAGGGTTGATCATCGGAGAAGCGATGGACGAACAGACGGATGCGTTTGCGATGCTCGAAATCGTGCAGTTGTCCAACGGGGATATCGTGCTGCGCGACCCGGACCACGGCACCGAGCCGCTGCTGCGGATTCAGTTTTCCAGGGAGGTTCGCACCATGCTCGGCACCGATGCGATAAAGGTAGCGAAGCTGATGATCGAAGCAGCAGCGTCGCAGATGTCGGAAGTGGCCGAGGCGAATCATCCGTCGGCGGCGACACCCGACATCGTTCACTGAGTTCTGAGTAGCTCGCCGCCTTAATGGCGGCGAATGACGCCTACGCCAAGTCCCTCGATTGCGAACGTGTGACGCTCGAGATCGACTTCGATCGGCTCGTACGCATCGTTCTCCGCCAACAACACCAGACGGCCGCGACCGCGCGGACGGCGCAGACGCTTCACCGTCACTTCGTCGTCGATGCGTGCCACCACAATTTCGCCGTCGCGTGCATCTTCGGCCTTGTGTACCGCGAGCAAATCGCCATCGAGGATGCCGGCGTTGATCATGCTGTCGCCCTTCACCTTGAGCAGATAGTCGGCGCGCGGACGGAAGAAACTGCCGGGCAGGTCGCAGACGTCGTCGATGTGCTCCTGAGCGAGGATGGGACTGCCGGCTGCAACTCGACCGACGATGGGCAGCCCCACCGGTTCCGGCAACCGGATACCGCGTGAGGTACCGGGAATCATCTCGATGGCGCCTTTGCGGGCGAGCGCCTTCAAATGCTCTTCGGCCGCGTTCGGCGACTTGAAGCCGAGTTCGGTTGCGATGTCGGCGCGAGTGGGCGGATAGCCGGTGTCGAGGATGTGCCTGCGGATCAGGTCGAGCACTTGCGATTGGCGAGCGGTCAATTCCTGCATGTGGTACCTGTGCGTATATACAGTGACCTGGCAGTATATACAGCAGATTTTGCGGATAGCCAGCGAATCTTCAATTCACGCGTCTGTCAGCTTCCTCCGCTAAGCATTCGGAAACATTGGCGACGTGGTTTAGTATCGCGGCCTTCGTTTCCGCAAGCGCTGCTGCGCGACCCTCATGCCCAAGCCCGTCGCCATCGTTTCGCCCGACATCATCGCGGCGCGCGACGTGGCCGAGTGTCTGTTCGATGCAGCAGCGGTGGAGCGAGCCGTGGATCAACTCGCGGTGCGGCTGACGCTGCGCCTGCACGACGCGCACCCCATCGTGATGTGCGTGATGAACGGCGGCATGATCCTGACCGCCGAGTTGCTGTTGCGCCTGCAGTTCCCGCTCGAAGTGTCCTACGTGCACGCCACTCGATATCGCGATGCGACTCAAGGTGCGGTGCTCGAGTGGCGAGCGGCGCCGGCCGCAGATGTCACCGGGCGAACGGTTTTGCTCGTGGACGATGTGCTCGACGAAGGTCATACGCTGGCGGCCGTGGATGCGCGGCTGCGCGAATCGGGCGCCGCAGACGTGGTCACGGCCGTGCTCGTCGACAAGCAGATCGGTCGGCCGCGACCGGTGCGGGTCGACGATGCGGCACTGCAATGTCCGGATCGGTTTCTGTTCGGCCATGGCATGGACTATCGCGGCCACTGGCGCAACGTTGCAGGCATCTACGCGTTGCCGGCCGGCTGGTCCGCGTCATGACCGATGTCGTCGGCATCATCGGTGGTACCGGACTGAACCAACTCGCCGCGGAGTTGAGTCCAACCGATCGCATCGACACACCCTACGGGGCCGCGTCAGCGAAGCCGCAGATCGGCCGAATCGGTTCGAGGGAGGTGATCTTCCTGGCCCGCCACGGACAGCCGCATCGCATTGCTCCGCATCTGATCAACTACCGCGCAAACGTCTGGCTCATGAAGGAACTCGGCGCATCGATGCTTCTCGCAACGAACGCGGTCGGTTCAATTGCGGATGCAATGGCGCCAGGCGACCTGATGCTGCCGCATCAGATCATCGACTACACGTGGGGGCGTTCGCACACATACATGGATACGCTTCCGTTGCAGCATGTCGACTTCACGACGCCGTACGACGCCGCATTGCGCGACCGGTTGCGACTCGCGGCGCTCGAACTCGAGTTGGACTGTTCTGTACTCAGTGCCGGTGTGTACGGATGCACTCAAGGTCCGAGGCTCGAAAGTGCAGCCGAGATCGACCGCATGGCTCGCGAAGGTTGCGACGTGGTTGGGATGACGGGAATGCCGGAAGCAGGACTCGCTCGCGAACTCGCACTGCCTTATGCGTCGGTGTGCCTTTCGGTGAATCGTGCCGCAGGTCGCGGCGATGGCCCTATCAGCGAAGCCGCGATGCAGCGGATCGCGGACGGCGGCATGCGTCGCGTGGAGCGTTTGATCAAGCGGTTCGTGGAACTCGTCTGAGCCGTTACTGAGCGGGCGCTGCCGGTGCGGCTTGTGGCGCACCCAGCCGGGCAAGTTCGGCAAGCAGCGCTTCGGGCGGAGTAATGGGATCGACGCGCGCGAGCACGCCGAGCTTCGGATGATCGAGATAGTGCAACTCGCCGCTGCGCATTCGCCGCTCTTCGCGCAATTCCATGTAGAGCGGTTCGGAAGCCGCGATCGAATCCGGGGCCGTCGCCGTCTGATTCGCATGCACCGCGTACCAGAGCTTCGCGTTGAGGTGCAGATAACGCCCCCGCGTCACTCCAATGATCCCTTCGATACGCGGTGGTCCGCCCGATGGTTCGCGGATTTGAATCAACACCGGACGGAGCCGGTCGCGGTCCGGCACGGGCTGAATCCAAGCGCGATGGAAGACCACGCGGTAAACGTTGCTGCGTTGCAGACGACCGTCCTCGGACGCCAGCAAGAAGGTGCTGGACGGCTCGAATTTGTAGCTGCGACCCTGCAGCTGCGCCTGATAGTCGGCGAGGAGCTTGGCCGCTTGCTCGGCGGCGGTCGGTGTAGCCGGCGCCATGGCCGGTGCCGGAGCTGCTCTAGCCGGCATCGTGCCTGCAGAGGCCGGCAAGGCCGGTTGCGCGCGCGTTTCGGCGTCGAGCGGATACGCGGCACTGCGGTTCGCGTCGTCGTCGAATGCGAATACGTCGAGCGGATACTTACGCGGCGCGTGCAATATCACTACCTCTTGCGTGCTTGCCGGATCTACATCGGCGATCCGTTCGAAGATGATCACTTCAACGCGATACCACGCGTCGCCCGGCGTTACCGGCGCGTCTGCACCGTAAGCGGCCGCAGCCAACAACCCAGCAAAGGCGCACGCCATTCTGAGCAACACACTCATGCCGATGCGGCCATCCGGGGTTTCTCCGTAGGTTCCAGGCGTTCGAGGAGCTGCGTCACGCGGTCGAACCGCGCCTCGATGTCGTCGAGCTTTGCGGTGACGCGCAGTCGTGTTCCGTCTTCCAGGCGATAGCTGTTCGGCTCGCGCTGCACCAGACGTACGAGCGCGAACGGATCGACGCGCGTATCTGCCGCGAATTCGATCCGGCCGCCGGTCGGCCCGAAGTCGATTCGCGCAATACCGAGCGACGCAGCCGTCAAGCGCAGTTCGGTGATCCTGAACAGCGTTTTCGTCGCAACCGGCAACGTGCCGAAGCGGTCGATGATCTCCGCGCGCAATTCGTCCAGTGCCTCGCGGCTTTCTGCGCTGCTGATGCGCTTGTAGAGAATGAGCCGCGAGTGCACGTCGGGCAGGTAGTCCTCCGGAATCAGGGCCGGCACGCGCAGGTTGACTTCCTGGTGGGGTGTCAGATCGGCGTCGAGGTCGGGTGTTTTTCCTGCGCGAATTGCCCGCACTGCGCGATCGAGCATGTCCATGTACAGCGAGAAGCCGATGGATTCGATCTGCCCGGACTGTTCGTCGCCCAACAGTTCTCCCGCGCCGCGAATCTCCAGATCGTGGGTTGCGAGCGTGAAACCCACACCAAGCTCTCCGGCGGCTTCGATTGCTTCGAGGCGTTTGCGCGCATCCTCCGTCAGCGCCTTCGGGTGCGGAATCAACAGATAGGCATAGGCCTGACGGTGCGATCTGCCGACGCGGCCGCGCAGCTGGTGCATTTGGGCCAGACCGAACTTGTCGGCGCGCTCCATGATCATGGTATTCGCGTTCGGAATGTCGATGCCGGTTTCGATGATGGTGGTGCACACCAGCACGTTGCTGCGGCGGTGATAGAAGTCGCCCATCACCACTTCGAGGCGGCGCTTGGGCATCTGGCCGTGACCGACGCCGATGCGTGCTTCCGGCACCAGTTCGGCGATCTCGGCTGCGGTCTGTTCGATCGTTCGCACTTCGTTGTGCAGGTAGAAAACCTGGCCGCCGCGCGCAAGCTCGCGGGTGATGGCTTCGCGGATCAGGTGCTTGCGCCTTTGCACGACGAACGTCTTCACGGAGAGGCGTCGCGCCGGCGGCGTGGCGATGATCGACATGTCGCGTATGCCTCCCATTGCGAGGTTCAGCGTGCGCGGAATCGGTGTGGCGGTGAGCGTGAGAACGTCGACCTCGGCGCGCAACGTACGCAACCGCTCCTTCTGGCGCACGCCGAAGCGATGTTCTTCGTCGATGATGACGAGGCCGAGTTCCTTGAACGAGAACGCAGTGTTCAACAGCTTGTGCGTGCCGATCACGATGTCGATTGCGCCTGCGCTCAGTCGTTGGCGCACCGCTTCGATTTCACTTTCGGTGCGCAAGCGTGAGATCGCTTCGATCTGCACGGGCCAATCCGCGAACCGGTCTCTGAAACTCTCGTGGTGCTGCTGGGCGAGCAGGGTGGTAGGCACCAGAATCGCTACCTGTTTCTTGTTTTGTACCGCGATGAAGGCGGCGCGCATCGCCACTTCGGTTTTTCCGAAACCGACGTCGCCGCAGATGAGCCGGTCCATCGACTTGGGGCTCGTCAGATCGGCAATGGTCTCTTCGATGGCGCGGCGCTGATCGGGCGTGACATCGAACGGAAACTGATCGGCGAAGCGTTGGTACTCCGCGTCTGGCGCGACCAGTGCGGTACCGACTTTCGCTTCGCGGTGCGCGTAGATATTGAGCAGTTCTGCGGCGACGTCGTGGATCTTCTCGGCGGCGCGGCGCTTCGCCTTGTCCCACTGATCGGAGCCGAGCCGATGCAACGGCGCGTGAGCCTCGTCGGCGCCGCCGTAGCGTGAGATCAGATGCAGTGCCGTTACGGGCACATACAGTTTCGCTTCGTCGGCGTATTCGATGGTCAGGAATTCCGAAACGGCGCCGTCGATCTCGAGCGTGCGCAGCCCGAGATAGCGCCCGACGCCGTGCTCGATGTGCACTACTGCGGCGCCGGTGTGTAACTCGGTGAGGTTTCGGATGATCTGATCCGGGTCGACCGAACGCGCGTCGCGGCGTACCTCTACGTCGGCGCGAGCGCCGAACACCTGCGTTTCCGTGACCAGCGCGAATTCGTCCGTGAGCGCCGCGCATTCGATTGGTGCGATCGCGAGTGCGACCTTCGCGCCGCCGCTGCGAAATGCAGCGAAATCCGCCACGTCGCTCGGGTGCAATCCTGCACGGCCGAGAAACTCGCCGAACACTTCGCGCCGGCCCGCCGATTCGGCACAGAACAATACCGGTACGGTCGACGCCTTCACGAATGCGGCCAGACGGTCGCCAGGGTGATGCGCGCGATGATTGACGGAAACGTCGGGCAATTCGCGCGTGGCGAATTCGACGCTGTGATGGCGTCCGTCGATCACGACCTGCCGCAACGCGCCGAGCGAATGGAACAATTCGTCCGTGCGCAGGTAGATCGCGTCGGGAGGAAGGATCGGCCGCTCGATGTCGTGACGCAGACTTTCGTAGCGCGTGCGCACATCGATCTGGAACGACGTAGCCACGCCGTCGAGATCATTCGGGAGCACGGCGAGGCAATTGGCCGGCAGATAGTCGAACACCGTGGCAAGCGCGTCGTGAAACATCGGCAGGTAATACTCAATGCCCGAAGGCGCCATACCCTGGCTGACGTCCTGATAGACCGGACAGCGACGCACGTCTACGTCGAACAGTTCGTGCCAGCGATTGCGAAAACGGGCGATCGCGTCGGGCGTCAGCGGGAATTCCTTGGCCGGCAGAATCTCCACCGATTCGATCTGCTCGATCGTGCGCTGGGTGTCGGCGTCGAAGGTACGCAGACTCGCCACTTCGTCGTCGAACAGATCGATCCGATACGGGCAGGGTGAACCCATCGGGAATACATCGACGAGCGAACCGCGCACCGCGAACTCGCCGCGCTCCGAAACCGTTTCCACGCAACGGTAGCCCGCCTGTTCGAGATGCCGGCGGTAGCCGTGTGCGTCGAAGCGCGCGCCGATCGACAACACCAGGCTGTGTGCGGCGAGGAATGCAGGTGGCGGCAGCCGTTGCAGCAGCGTGCGGATCGGCACGACGAGCACACCGCGTCGGAGTGTCGGCAATCGGTGCAGCGTACGAAGGCGATCAGAGACGATGTCCTGATGCGGCGAGAAGGCGTCGTAGGCAAGCGTCTCCCAATCCGGCAACGTCACGACGTCGAGCGACCCGCTCGAGAAGAACTCGAGTTCGCGGCACAACCGATAGGCAGCCGCGGGGTTGGCTGCCACCGCCAGCACCAGACCGTCGTGATGCTGCGCCGCGCGTGCGATGGCCAGGCTCGCCGCGCCATCGACGAGACCCCTCCAGCCGATGCGATCGCCGGCGCGCTCGGGCAGTGGAGGTGCTTCGGGATTTGCCATGCGGCGCTCGTGCTGGGAAGGGCGCGGT
>CAZLDA010000090.1:0-5279 GCA_964557875.1 uncultured Pseudomonadales bacterium
TTCCGCTGCCGCCGAACCGGCAGACGCCGCACGCGCAGGACGAAATCTATGCCGTGGTGCGCGGCCGCGGCGTGCTCGTGCACGCGGGCAAACGCGATGCGTTCGAGGCAGGCGACCTGCTGTTCGTCGCGTCCGGCGTGGAGCATCACTATGAAGCGTTCACCGACGATCTCGCGCTGTGGCGCATCTTCTACGGACCCGCCGGCGGCGAAGCCGTGTCGAATTGACGCGGTGCCGTTCGTCTACCTGAACAAACGCAACGGAGCCCAGTCATGAAGATCTACTGGATCAAGGCGCAGGCGCCGCAACGCGTGCTGGCGCTGATCAAACATCTCGGCATCGACGCCGAGTGCGAAGAAGTCGACCTGATGAAAGGTGGATTGCGACAGCCCGAACACGCGGCGCTGAATCCGAACATGAAGGCGCCAACGCTGGTCGACGGCGACACGGTGTTGTGGGAAGCCTCGGCGATCATGGCGCATCTGTGCATCAAGGTGGGCTCCGACATGTGGCCCGCGCACAACCCGGCCGAACAGGTGGAAGTGCTGCGCTGGCTGTCGTGGAGCGACGGTCACTGGTCGCCGGCGGTATCGCCGTTCTACTTCGAGCACATCGTCAAAGCGACGTTCAACATGGGAGCGCCTGATCGCGAACTGCTGAAGGCGAGCGTCGGCGACCTCGTCAGATTTGCAACGGTGCTCAACGGACATCTCGCCGGCAAAGATCATCCCGCGTGCGGACGGCTGACCATTGCCGACTTTCAGATGGCGTCGATGGCCATGTACTGGCGAGAATCGGAAATGCCGCTGGCGGATTTTCCGAACGTGGTGCGCTGGCTCGACGGCTTGCAGCGGATTCCCGCGTGGGCCGATCCGTGGCCGTCAGGCAAATCCGCACGCAGGTGACGAGCGCGCTCTCTCAAAGTACGGCCCGTGGCCGGTCCGACTGAGACGTGGCACAGTCCATCCTGATAACGCTTTCCTGATGGGGAAGAAAACGGATGCGTGTTCGTCGCCTGCCGCTCGTCGTCCTGCTTTCGCTTGTTGTAGGGGGATCGCTGAGCGCACTAGCGGCCCCTGCAAACGTCGATCTGATACTCACCAACGGCAAGGTATTCACCGGCGATCCGGATCGGCCGCGCGCCGAAGCGATCGCCATCGGCGGCGAACGCATCGTTGCGGTGGGTAGCGGCGATGAAATCGCCGGGCTGGCCGGTGAAAAGACACGCACCATCGATCTTCAGCAGCGTTCGGTAACGCCCGGCTTCAACGACGCGCACGTGCATTTCGGTCCCGACCCTAAAGGCTTCGAGATTCGTTTCGAAACGAGCGAGCCGACGTGGACTGAAACGCGTGCCGCGATATCGAAGGCCGTGCAGCAGGCACCGGCCGGTACGTGGATCTTCGGGCAGGTGGGTTACACCGTGGTGCTCGACGAGCAGGTCACGCGCGCGGCGCTCGACCAAATCGCGCCGAATCACCCGGTGCTGTTGCGCGCGTACTACGGCCACGGCGACATCGCGAACTCACAGGCGTTGTCGCTGTTGCACATCGCGAACAGCGAAACCGATCCGGCCGGCGGTTACTACGAACGGGTCGGTAACACGCGCTCGATCAACGGCCGTTTCTGGGAATACGCGCAGTGGAAGGCCACACGCGCGCTGGCGAGCAAGGTTTCCGACGACGAGATCGTGGCGGCGCTGCACGAACTTTCCGACAGCGCGGTGCGCGCCGGGATCACGTCGCTGCAGATCTTCCCGGCGATGCCGATCGAACGCTTCGTGAACCTGGCGCGGAAGAGCGACTTGCCGATACGCATCCGAGCGATCGCGTTCTCGCCAACCACGCCGTCGGGGCGCGACCTCTCGGAAATCCGCGATCTCGATCGGTTGCAGGACACCGATTCGAACGTGACGGTGAGCGGCATCAAGTGGGTTGTGGACGGCACGCCGATCGAGCGCGGCGCGGCGTTGCGCGACGACTATGCCGATCGTCCCGGCTGGTACGGGCGGCTCAATTTTCCGGAGAGCGATATCACGGCAATGCTGCGCGAATCGCTCGAGCTGCAGCAGCCGCTGCTGTTGCACGCGGTAGGCGACAAAACCGCCGACGTCATCTTCGACGCGATGGAAACGATCGACGATGGCAAGGTGGACTGGAAATCGAAACGACTGCGCATCGAACACGGCGAAGGCGTGATGGACGATCTCATTCCGCGCGCGCGGGCGCTCGGCATCGTGGTGGTGCAGAACCCGTCGCACTTCACGTTCGTCGAATTGTTCAAGCAGCGCTGGCATTCGCCGATGGGTTGGCTGCGCTCGTTGATCGAGGCCGACATTCCGGTGGCGCTGGGATCGGATGGACCCATGAATCCGTTCCTCAATATCATGTTGGCCATTTCCGATCCGACCAATCCGCCCGAAGCGATCACGCGCGAACAGGCCGTGCGTGCCTACACCGCGGGATCGGCGTTCGCGGAATTCGCCGAGCAGGACAAGGGCACCCTCGCAGCCGGCAAGCTCGCCGACATCGTGGTGTTGTCGCAGGACCCGTTCAGTGTGCCGGCGCCGGCGTTGCCGCAGACGCGCAGCGTGCTGACGATCATCGGCGGCAAGGTGGTTTACGAGGAACGCTGATGGAGCTGGTTCGTTGCACGCACGACGCACACGCGGTGCAGATTCTCGACATTCTGAACGAGGCGATCGCGAACTCGACGGCGCTGTACGACTACGCGCCGCGCGGGCTTCCGAGCATGTCCGGCTGGTTTCGAACGAAGGAAACAAACCGGTTCCCGGTGATCGGCGCGGTTGAAGGCGGGCAACTTGCGGGCTTTGCGAGTTACGGAACGTTTCGCGCATGGCCGGCGTACAAGTACACCGTTGAGCATTCGGTTTACGTGCATCACCAGCACCGCGGCAAGGGACTTGGTCGCGTGCTGATGCAGCACCTGATCGATGCGGCGATCGAACAGCAGTATCACGTCATGTTAGGCGCTATCGACGTATCGAACTCGAACAGCATCCGCCTGCACGAGCAGCTCGGGTTCGTGCACGCGGGCACCATCCGGCATGCTGGGTTCAAATTCGGCAGGTGGCTTGATGTCGCGTTCTATCAGCGCATTCTCGAAACGCCTGTGCACCCGGTCGATGGCTGACGGATTCACGAAGGAGCGAATTTCATGTTGACGGCAACATGCCACTGCGGCGAAGTGTCGGTGACGGTGCCGCGCAAGCCGCGCACGATCACTGATTGCAACTGCAGCATCTGTACGAAGTACGGTGTGTTGTGGGCGTACTACAAGGAATCAACGGTTCAGTTCAATGCGAAGTCGAAGACCACCGACGAGTACATCTGGGGCCGGAAGCACCAGCGCTTCGTCCGCTGCGCGAACTGCGGTTGCATCATGTACTGGCAACGCCTGGCACCGCATCCGCAGAACAACGTGGGCGTGAATGCGCGCAACTTCCCGCCGGAGGTGCTGCACTCGATCCGCATCAAGCCGCTCGATGGCGCGGCTTTCAAGCTGTGAATGGCATATGGATGCACACGCGACCGTAGACGACTACATCGCTGCATGCCCGCCGAAGGTTCGCGCCATCCTGAGCAGGATCAGGAGCACGGTCCGGAAGGCGGCGCCTGATGCGGAAGAGCGCATCAGCTACCGCATGCCGTCGTTTGTTCAGAACGGCACGCTCGTCTACTACGCGGCGTTCAAGAATCACATCGGGTTGTATCCGCCCGTGAGGGGCGACGCGAAGCTGCTGAAGGACGTGGCGAAATATGCGAATGAGAAAGGCAATCTCAGGTTTCCGCTAGACGCGCCCATTCCGTATGCATTGATCGGCAGAATCGTGAAGGCGCGCGCGAAGGAGAATCTGCGGATGGCTGACGCGCGTAAGAAGACGCGGTAGCGTTCGTGGGCAAGCTCAGCAGGGAGATCCGCCGATGACGATCCAGCTCGATCACTTCATCGTGTCGTGCCGCAACCAGATTGCCTCGGCGAAACGTCTTGCCGGTCTGCTCGGCGTGCCGTGGGCCGAGTCGGGCGCAGGACCGTTCTCACCGGTGTATCTGAACGACGGACTCACGCTCGACTTCATCGAAACCGACGAGGACTTTCCGGTGGAGCACTTCTGCTTCCGCGTCAGCACGGCCGAGTTCGATGCAATTCTCAGCCGCATCAAAGCGGCCGGTATTGCGTACCGCAGTGAAGTGCGCGGTCCGGTCGACATGAAAGTGCACCCCGAACTCGGCAACGTGTACTGGAACGATCCCGACGGCCATCAGTGGGAAATGCTGACGACGAGCTACGCGCGGAAAAAACCCGAATGAACATCAGCGTCGACGATCTGACCCGACCCGAGGTAGTCGATCTCATCCGCCTGCACCTGCAGGGCATGTCGCAACACTCTCCGCCGGAAAGCGTGCACGCGCTCGGCATCGAAGCGCTGCGCAAGCCCGAGATCACGTTCTGGAGCGTGTGGGACGAGTCGCAACTGATGGGCTGCGGCGCGCTGAAGGAACTCGATGCGCAACACGGCGAGATCAAATCGATGCGCACCGCCACTGAACATCTGCGCAAAGGGGTGGCCGCCCATCTGATGCGGCACATTCTCGCGGAAGCGAAGCGGCGTTCGTATCGGCGGCTCAGCCTCGAAACCGGGTCTGGCGAACCGTTCGCGCCGGCCATCGAACTGTACAAGCGCTTCGGCTTTCGCGAGTGCGGACCGTTCGCCGACTATCGCGAAGATCCGTTCAGCGTGTTCATGACCATCGAGTTGTAGAACCGCGAGCGGCAGAACTAGATTGCCGAGTCTTCGAACGCGTTCATCTTCGCAACGATCGCTTCGACGGTTTCATAGTCCGTGCGCGCGACCGCGTTAGGCTCCAGGAACACATCGAATACCCTCACCGCCAGAATCGCGAGCTGTGTTGCGCCGGTGGGTATGGCCCCTTTGGGAAATCGATCCGCGTTCTCGCGCAGGAATTTCGCCGCGGTCTGCGCGGCTTCGTGTCCAGTGCGATCGACTGGCGTTGCATAGCTGAATTTCCAGCGGCGGATCTGCCGGTTGATCTGATCGCGGCCGTCGCTTTCGATGCCGGCCGCCGTGAACACCCGGCAGTCGTAGTTGCGGCACGTCTTCGGCCGATGTTCGTAGATAGAGCATTGGCCGTTCTTCAGCATCGGGCAGCGGCCCTGTTCGTCGTATCCCATCAACACGTTGCCTTTCGGCAAGCCGGGCGCGGGAAACAGCAATGCCTTCGGAATGGCGCGCAGCG
>CAZLDA010000090.1:5379-9729 GCA_964557875.1 uncultured Pseudomonadales bacterium
CCTTTCGGCAAGCCGGGCGCGGGAAACAGCAATGCCTTCGGAATGGCGCGCAGCGTGTCCTTCTCATCGGGCCCGACGTGAATGAAGTACGACGACGTGCAACACGCGATGCAGCTGCCGCACGGAACGTCGGCCGTGCCTTTGTCGGCCACCGCGCTTCTCGTGTGTTTCACCCAGGATGAGAACGCTCCGGCCGGCAACGTTGCCGCCTCGGTGATGTCCGTGACATCGAGCTTCGTGGGTTTGTCGGGCATGATCGGCTAGCGTATTCGAAAAGACGTGCCGTATGCACAACGGCGGAGACCTGACGATGGAAGCTTATGCGCGATTGATCAAGCTGAAGCCAAATAGCGACGCGTTGGTCGAGGAGTGGGCGAAAACGATGAATGCGCGCCGCAACGAAGCGCTAACTACGCTGGTGGACGAAGGTGTGGCAATCGAATCGTGGTTCGCGCTCGAACTCGGCGGCGACCACTATCTGATCTGTTACATGCGGGCGGAGTCGATGGAGAAGGCACAGAACACGCTCAACCAATCGGCGCATCCGATCGATGCCGTACATCAGCAGTTCAAAGTGGACACATGGGTCCGCGGTGCGGGCGCCGAGGGGCGTCTGCTGGTGGATCTTCAGGTTGGCGGGTAGAAGGCGCCTGAATGCTGCGCGATGCGACCGCCGAGCACTTTGCCGACATTCTGGCGCTGAACGCTGAGTCGGTGCGCTTCCTGAGCCCACTCAGCCACGAACGGCTTGCTGCCATTCACGCGGAAGCGGGGTATCGGCGGGTGTTCGTCGATCGGGACAATGATCGAGTGCGCGCTGTAGCGTTCCTGTTGGCGCTTCGGGAAAGGTGTATGTACGACAGCGTGAACTACCGATGGTTTGCGGAGCGGTACGAGCGCTTCCTGTATGTCGACCGCATCGTGGTGGCGAGCAGCCATCACCGGCGCGGCATAGGCGAAGCGTTGTACGCGGACCTGTTCGACTTCGCCCGACGTATCGGAACGCCGTGCGTGACCTGCGAGATCGACATCGATCCGCCGAACGAGGTGTCGCGCCGGTTTCACGCGCGCTACGGTTTCGAAGAAGTCGGCACGCAGAGTGTCGCCGCGGGTAAACGGGTGTCGTTGCAGGTGGCGATGCTCTCGCGGGAACATCCACGATGACTGAAACGGAGGACGACGTATGAATGCGCGCAATCCGATCTTCATTCACTACGTGCACGACATGGCTCGCGCACGCCGATTCTATGAATCGGTGTTCGAAGTGAGGCCCACGTTCGCGTCGCGCGGCTGGACCACGCTCGACTTCGGCGCTTTTGAGCTCGCATTGCACATCCTCGCGCCGGGCCACACGGACGAAGCGCCGCTGCCGCACGCGGGGCTCAATCTGCAGGTCGACCTGATCGAGGCGATGCGGGCGCGCATCGAGACCCACGGCGGTGAAATGGTCGAACTGCGCGAGCCGCAATCGAGCGTTCCGGATCGCGTAGCGACATTCCGCGATCCCGAAGGCAACGGCTTCGAACTGCGACAGCACGTCGGCTGAGGACTCTGCCCATGGAAACCAGATTGCTGCGGGTTCGCGACATTCCGATTTCTTCCGGCATACCTGAGAGCGCGGCCAATCCGATCAAACCCGAACTGTTCGCCGGCAATCACGAAGGGCGCCTCGGCAAGCTCGTTGGCATGACGCAATTCGGCGTCAACCACGTCACGCTCGATCCCGGCGCGATTTCTTCGTTGCGGCACTGGCATGAAGCCGAAGACGAGTTCGTCTACGTGATGGCCGGCCGGCTGACGCTGATCGACGAGAACGGCAAACACGAGTTGGAGGCCGGCTCGTTCGTGGGATTTCCTGCCGGTGAACCGAACGCGCACCATCTTGTGAATGTATCGGACGCGCCGGCGGTATTTCTCGCCGTGGGTTCACGCCGGCCGGGTGCGGAGACGATCCACTACCCGGACGACCGCCTCGGGCCGATCAGGAAGTAGGTTGTGGTGGAAAGGAATACGATGGGCACCGCTAACAAGCACGCGGGGGTGCGTACGATGCGAAAGGCCGGCTATGGGCTCATGGTGTTTCTATCGCTCGGAGTCGCCGCCTATGCGGTGATTGCGTACGGTCTGTTCCCGCTCGAATCGATCGTCGACTCTACCGTCGGTGCCTCATTCGCGGCGCACAAACCGGCGTTGTACTCGCACATCTTCGGCTCAGCGGTGGCGCTCAGCCTCGGCGCCTTTCAGTTTTCCTCCCGGCTGCGCACGACGCGTCCGCAACTGCATCGCTGGATGGGCCGGTTGTATCTCGGCGCCGGTGTGCTGATCGGCGGCACCGGCGGGTTGCTCTTGGCAATGCACGCATTCGGCGGTTTGCCGGCGCGGCTCGGGTTCGGCGTGCTCGCCGTGGTGTGGCTCTACACCGGCGCACGCGCGTATCTGGCGATTCGCGGCGGAGACACCGTGACGCACCGGCGCTGGATGGTGCGCAACTTTTCGCTGACGTTCGCCGCGGTGACGTTGCGTTTGTATCTACCGGCTTCGGCGGTTGCCGGCGTGCCGTTCGAAGTGGCGTATCCGGTCATCGCGTGGGCTGCCTGGGTGCCGAACCTCATCGTCGCGGAGTGGTGGTTCAACCGCCGCACCGCTTCGGCCGTGGAAATTTCGTCCAAGACCGTGCGGGTGCCGGCGGCCTAACGTGTATCGGCTGGCGCGAACGGGAGAACATCATGCAACTCGTAATGAAACAGCTCGATCTGGTGGTGCGCGACATGGAGGCGAGCATCGCGTTCTATCGTGCGGCGGGTGTCGAGATACCGGAATCGGCGATCTGGCGCACGGCGAGCGGTGCGCATCACGCGCGCTACGCCATCGTTGCAGATCCCGACGGCAATCAGATCGGCTTCATGAGCCCGTCGGATCCGGCGCGTCGCGGACCGCCGCCGGATCTTTGATCGCAAAAGGGGGAGCGGTGCTGTTCGACCCTGCGCGACACGAGGCGCTAACGGAAACACCGTGGCGCGAATCGGCGGCGCGTGCGGCGATCGAGCGCATCGTCACCGACGCGAAGGCGGCGTATTCGGAGGCGGGCCTGTGGCCGATTCATCCGCTCGACCGCTCGCCCGAACGCGCCGATCCGTTGAAACCCATTTACTACGGCGCGGCCGGCGTCGTCTGGGCGTTGCTGCACCTGCATCGCGCCGGAATGGCGGACGCGGACGACTACCTGCCGGCTGTTGCCACACTTCTGGAACGGCACCGCGAAGATTCGCTGCGATTGACCGGTGCGGCGATACTCGCGTATCCGACCGGAGACGCAGGCATCGCGTTGCTGCATTGGACGATGGCGCCATCACAGGCGATTGCCGATGAGCTGTATCGCGTAATCGAAGCGAACGAGTCGCATGCGTCGCTCGGCTTCGGTTGGGGTGGCGCCGGCTCCATGCTCGCCGCGCTGTTCATGTTCGAGCGCACGCGCGAGCCGCGTTGGAAAGCGTTGTACCTGAACTTCTTCGACGAACTGTGGCGGCGCTGGAACTTCGACGAAGCGTTCGGTTGTCATCTGTGGATGCACGATCTCTACGGCATTTGCGAGCAACGCCTCGGTGGGTTGCACGGTATGGCAGCGACGTTGTCATGCATGCTGCGCGGCCGGGCGATGTTGTCGGCGGATCGCTGTCGTGAACTCGAACGGCGCGCCGCGGCCGCGCTGTCGGCAACGGCGGTGCGCGACGAGTCGTTCGCGAACTGGCCGCTTGCAGCGGATGCCGGGAATCGTTCCGGAATTCTCTGGCTGCAGCAGTGCAGCGGCGCCCCGGGCATCGTGAATTGCCTCGCGTCGTTGCCGGGCGAGCCACAAACAGACGAACTGCTGATTGCCGGCGGCGAGCTCACATGGCGCGCCGGCCCCACCGTGAAATTGCCGAGCCTGTGCCACGGCGTATCGGGCAGCGGTTACGCGTTCCTGAAGCTGCACGCGCGTACCGGCGACGAACGTTGGCTGCAACGCGCGCGGCAGTTCGCCATGCACGGCATCGAACAGGCCGAGCGAGGTGTGCGGCAACACGGCCAGCGCAAGTTCTCGCTATGGACCGGCGACCTCGGTCTGGCCGTGTTCCTGTGCGACTGCATTCGTATAGATGCGCGATTTCCCACGCTCGATGTGTTCTGAAGCGTGTACGACGTTTATTCGAGTTCACCCAACGACCGCTATCGATTCGCGCTGGGTTGCAGCGGCGAACGCAAGCTTCTGGTGATCGGACTGAACCCGAGCACGGCAACGAAGGAAAAGTCGGATACCACCGTTGCAAAGGTGGAAGCAGTGGCGCGCCGCAACGGCCACGACGGCTTCGT
>CAZLDA010000091.1:0-4111 GCA_964557875.1 uncultured Pseudomonadales bacterium
CGGCCTCGCGCAGCGCGGTGATCACGGGGACCGTGCGCCGGATCTGATCGTCGAAGGCGAGTTGCCACGCGACTTGAACGGCACGTTCTATCGCAACGGACCCAATCCGCAGTTCGCACCGCGCGGACACCACCATTGGTTCGGCGGCGACGGTATGGTGCATGCGTTCACGCTGCACGAAGGGCGGGTTTCTTACCGCAATCGCTGGGTGCGCACGGTGAAGTGGAAGCTCGAACACGAAGCCGGTGAAGCGCTGTTTGCCGCGTTCAATCCGATGGACTCCGACGAGCGCGTGCGATTCATGCCGACAGACGGCATCGCGAACACGAACATCGTCTGGCACGGCGGCAAGCTGCTGGCGTTGGAAGAAGGCCACGCGCCGTTCGAAATGGATCCGAACACGCTCGAATCCATCGGCGCATGGACGTTCGACGGCAAACTCGTCGGACCGATGACGGCGCACCCGAAGGTGGATCCCGAAACCGGAGAGATGGTCTTCTTCGGATACAACGCGACAGGTGGGATTTCTGCCGACATGTCGTTCCACGTAGTCGACCGTAACGGCAAGCTGACTCGGTCCGAGACCTTCACCGCGCCGTACGCCGCGATGGTGCACGACTTCATGGTCACACGCGATCACGTGATCTTCCCGATCATGCCGCTAACGGGCTCGATGGAGCGCGCGATGCGGGGTGCTCCGGTGTATGCGTGGGAACCCGAACTCGGTTCGCAGATCGGCATCATGCCGCGCAACGGGTCCGTGAAAGATCTGCGCTGGTTCAAAGGCGACCCCGCCTACGTATTCCATCCGATGAATGCGCACACCGAGGGTGACACCGTCGTCTGCGACGTATGCGAGTTCGAGGAAGCGCCGCTGTTCCCGCGGCCTGATGGCACGCCCGGCGATGCATCGAAAGCGGTGCCGCGCCTGACGCGCTGGACGTTCGATATGGCGCGCAATACCGACGACTACAAAGTGGAACGCCTGAACGATATGGCGTGTGAATTCCCGCGCCTCGACGAACGTCGCACCGGCTTGAGCTATCGATACGGCTACTTCGCCTGCGACATGAATCCGCAGTTCAAGGTGGGCGGGTTCAACGGCATCGGTCGTATCGATCACCATACCGGCAAAGTCGATGTGTACGACGTCGGTGCAGGTTGTGCCACGAACGAACCCATCTTCGTGCCGCGCGCTGACGACGCCGCAGAGGGGGATGGCTATCTGTTGGCAAACGTGTACAGCGATGCGCGCAAAGCAAGTCACCTCGTGGTGCTCGATGCGCAAAACGTCGCGTCGGGACCATTGGCAACAGCGTACCTGGATCATCGTGTGCCGTTCGGCTTTCACGGCAACTGGAAGGCGGCCTGACGATCAGCGCCCCGGCTGTAGTGCGTTGACCCGATGACGATCGGAGTTGTGCTGTTCGATGCCGACGGTGTGATTCAGCGCACCGCCGGCGGCTGGCGCGAGCGCTTTGCCTCGATGCTCGACGATGCGACCCACCTCGATGCATTCGTTGCGGAGATCTTCGCTTCGGAGCGTCCGTGTCTGACGGGTGCAGTGGATTTTCCAACGCAACTCGGCGAAGTGCTGCGGCGCTGGAATAGTCGTACCACGGTGGAACAAGCGCTCACGGTCTGGACGAACATCGAGGTCGACCAACCCGTAGTCGATCTCATCCGCGCGTTGCGGCGTTCCGGCGTGACGTGTTGCCTTGCGAGCAACCAGCAGACGCATCGCGCGGGTTACATGTCGGGCCAGCTCGGTTATCGCAGCCTGTTCGATCGCGAGTTCTACTCCTGTCGAATCGGCCACGCGAAACCGGATGCCGCGTATTTCGAACGCATTCTCGAGGAACTCCGGTTGGAACCCACGCAGGCGTTGTTCATCGACGACGTCGAACCGAACGTGCTCTCTGCACGACAGGTCGGTATTCCGAGCGTGCACTTTCCCGCTAACGCCGGGGCCGATGCGCTGAGCGGACATCTCGCTGCGCACGGAATTCGGCTCGAATAGACGTTCAGCGCGCGCGATCGTCTCGTGCGGATCGCGCAACTTTCGCGGGCGTGAAACCCATCTCGCGGCGGAAGGCGGCAACGAATGCACTCGTCGAATCGTAGCCGGCTTCGATGCCGGCGACGGTTACCGAAGCTCCCTCGCTGAGCAATTCCATGGCGTGCAGGAGACGCAGGCGGCGACGCCATTCGGTGAAACGCAATCCGGTCTCATCCCTGAACAACCGCTGTAAGGTGCGCGCGCTTGCGCCGCTGCCCTCGGCAATTTGTGAAAGCTCCAGTTGGCCCGCCGGATCGGTGCGCAACCGTTCCACGACCGCAAGCGCGCGCCGATCGCGCGGGAGGGTCAGCGACACCGGTAACGTTTGCGCGAGACGAAGCTCCTCGAGCAGAACCTGCAGCAGGCCGTGATGAACGCGTTGCGTATCGTCGAGCATGCCGATCGTCACGATGCGCAACACAGTTCGCGCAGCAATGGAGTGACGTGCAATGCCGCGCCGGCGGTGGGCAGTCGATCGGATAGTGTCGGTGCGACATACACCGTGCGCATGCTGTAGTCGCCTTGCGCATGGATTTCGTGGTGTACGTCGGGCGGAACCCAAATGGCGCGTGCGGGCGGCACGATCCAGAACGTCTGCTGCAGCGTCACGCGCATTACACCCGCAACTGAATACACGAACTGCCCCCATGGGTGCGCGTGCGCTTCGATGTGGTGGCCGTGGTAGTACGTCGCGGCCAGGCTGCGAACCACGATCGTCATCGGCTAGTCGGGCGAACGCGATCCGGCGGGCCAGCTGATCCCCTTGTCGTACTGCATCGCCGCAAAACGATTACCTTCCGTATCGTGAAAGTACGCGACGTTGCCGACACCTTCGATACGGAACTCCGACATCGCAATACTGCCGCCGTTGGCGGGCACCGCGGCGATCACCTCTCTCACCGAAGTGACGCTGAACGAACATTCAAAGCCGCGCATACCGGTACCGGTGAGCGGCTGACGGCGACTCTGCAACGCCCCAAGCGCGCCGGGGTGCTCCGCGGTTCCGGTGAATATCTGATAGAACCCCGGTGGACCCCACGGCTCGATGCGCCAACCGAATACGGCCTCGTAAAACCGTTTGGCGCGTTCGACGTCGTCGCATTCGATCGCGAAGTGGCTGAGATTGGCGGGCATGGCGGACCTCCTCGTCGTGAGCGACCCACCCTAGCGGATCAGGAGGAGGCGCGTTGTCGATAGTCTGCCATCGCATGTCGCGCACGCGACAGGATCGAGCGGATCTCAAGTCCGCGAGGCGAGCCTGTTGCGCCGCAGAATCCCCTCGGCGGCGCGCAGGTCGGCAGGCGAGTTGACGTTGAAGAACGCGTCGCGATCTTCCGACGCGTCGATGACGACAGCGCGTTGCAGATCGACGAATTCGTACATCGATCGGCCTCCGCGCTCCAGGTAAGCGCGCAGAGGTCCCGCAAGCGCGCGTTGCATCAAAGCGAACAGATGTTGTCGCCGCACGCCGTCGCCCGGCATCGCGATGTCGGCCGGATCGCGGTCGAGTGAGGCCGTCAGGTGCTCAATCAGAGCGGTCGGTATGAATGGTGCGTCGCCGGGACACACGAACACGTAGTCCGTCTCGGCTACTTCGAGCCCTGCAAGGAGACCACCCAGGGGTCCGCGGTTTGCCGTCTCATCCGCAACTATCGTGTCGTTCCAACGGCGATATTCGTCGAAGTTGCGATTGCAGCTAATCAGGATCCGGGCTACCTGCGGTCGCAGCCGTTCGCGAACGTGCTCGACGAGCGGGATGCCGCCGAGGAGTTCCAACGGTTTATCCCGGCCGCCGAGGCGCACCCCGTCGCCGCCGCACAAAATTAAACCCGTAACGTCGTCGGTTCGGATCATTGTGAGACTTCGGCAAGCCCGGCCAGCGCGCGACGCGCGATCGGGTGCAGCCGATCGTTCAGCGATTCGCGCTCCGCAACCAGCTGGCGTCGCATCGTGGGGTCCCAGAATTTGCGGACATGCTCGACCACGCCAGCTACCGCTTCAGTTTCCGGGTACGCATCGAAGAAGTCGGCGATCTGATTGATCATTCGAACG
>CAZLDA010000091.1:4121-9713 GCA_964557875.1 uncultured Pseudomonadales bacterium
GAACGAGATCGTCCTGTGCCACGGTCAGCCACCCGGCGCAAACGAAACGATGCATTCATCTGCACCGCGACACATCAGAGGTAGTTCCAGCATCTCTGCCCATTCGAGCGCGAGGCTTGTTGGAGCAGAGATCGTAGCCAGTGCAGAGGCTCTCGTAGCGGCTGCCTTGTACACCAGCTCGAAGCTGCAGCGGCTCGTCATTGCGATGAACCCGGACGCATCGATGCTTCCGGCGCGAACGCGCGCGCCGATCAGCTTATCGAGCGCGTTGTGTCGTCCAACGTCTTCGCGAACGAGTTCGATCGAGCCGTCTACACGGCACCAGGCCGCTGCATGCACGGAGTGTGTCGCGCGGTTCAGCGGTTGCTGCTTCGAGAGTTCCGCGAATGCACGGCGTACCGATGCATCAGCGACAGGCATACGAGTCCCAACGCTGCCGGTTGGGCGCGATGGAAGCCCGGCAAGCGTTTCGATTCCACACAGTCCGCAACCGACTCTGCCTTCGAGCGAACGGCGGTTGCGTGCCGAGTCGTTCACCGCGTGCAGCGGAACCGTCAGGTCGACGACCATGCCATCGAGATAGTTCGATACCGAGATATGCTCGACTGCGCCGATGTCGCTGATGAAACGTTCAGTGAGCGCCAGACCTGTCGCGAGGTCTTCGAGATCCGCCGGCGTCGCCATCATCACGGTCCACGGCGTGCCGTTGATGCCGATTTCTATCGGCGTTTCTACGGCGATGCCCCACTCGATCGCGTCGCTGCCGCCCTCGCCGGTCGAGTTCAGACGCCGTTGCACGACCGTTGGGCGCGACGAATGGTCAGCCATCACTTCCCAGCGGCTCGTTTGTGGGGCGCACCTCAACGGCTGTGACCTTATATTCGGGGCAGTTGGTCGCCCAATCCGAGTTTTCGGTGGTGACCACGTTCGCGGCGGTGTCCGGATGGTGAAATGTGGTGTAGACGACGCCTTCGGTAACGCGATCGGTGACGTGCGCTGCCAACGTCGTGGAGCCTTTGCGGCTCGACAACAACACCACATCGCCGTCCACAATCCCGCGCAGTTCGGCATCGTGCGGATGAATCTCCAGCACGTCACGCGTATGCCATGTGACGTTTGCCGTGCGGCGCGTCTGCGTGCCGACGTTGTACTGGCTCAGAATCCGGCCGGTAGTCAGCAACAACGGATAGCGACGGTTCGATCGTTCGTCGGTGGGCACGTAGCGCGTGAGGATGAACTTGCCTTTGCCGCGCACGAAGCCGTCTTCGTGAAGGATTCGCGTGCCCATAGACGCGGCATCCGTCACCGGCCACTGCATGCCGCCCTCGCGATCGAGCTTTTCGAACGAAACGCCCCTGAACGTAGGCGTTAGCTGGGCGATTTCGTCCATGATCTGCGCGGCATTGTCGTAGTGCATCGGATAACCCATGGCGGTGGCCAGGCGACTGACCGCTTCCCACTCGCTGAGGCCGGCTTTGGCGGCCATTACGGGCCGCACGCGGTTGATGCGCCGTTCGGCGTTTGTAAACGTGCCGTCTTTTTCGAGGAACGAGGTGCCTGGCAGAAAGACATGCGCGAACGCGGATGTCTCGTTGTGGAACAGATCCTGCACGACGAGGCAGTCGAGCGATCGCAGTGCATCGGCGACGTGCTGTGTGTTCGGATCGGACTGCGCAAGGTCTTCGCCCTGAATGAACAACCCGCGGAACTCACCGCCTATCGCTTGCGACAGCATGTTTGGAATGCGTAGCCCCGGATCGGCGTCGAGGCGCACTTGCCACCGCGCTTCGAACGAGCCGCGCACTGCGTCGTCCGAAATGTGGCGATAACCGGAAAGTTCGTGCGGGAACGATCCCATGTCACACGCGCCCTGTACATTATTCTGCCCGCGCAACGGATTGACACCGACGCCCTCGCGGCCGATGTGGCCGGTCGCCATGGCGAGGTTCGCAAGTCCCATCACCATCGTGCTGCCCTGGCTGTGTTCCGTTACGCCGAGTCCGTAGTAAATCGTTGCGTTGCGTGCGGACGCATACAGACGTGCCGCGCGGCGCAGTTCGTCGGCCGACACGCCCGTGAACGTCTCGGCCGCTTCGGGCGAATGCTCCTTTGCGGCGATGAAGGTTCGCCATCGGTCGAACGACTCGGGCTCGCAGCGTTCGCGGACGAAGTCTTCGTCTACCAGACCTTCGGTAATCACCACATGAGCGAGCGCGTTGATCAGCGCCACGTTCGTGCCTGGGCGCAACTGCAGGTGATGGCTTGCCTCGACGTGCGCGCTGCGCACGAGGTCGATGCGGCGCGGATCGGCAACGATCAGTTGTGCCCCTTCGCGCAACCGTCTCTTCAGTCGCGACGCGAATACGGGATGCGCGTCGGTGGGATTGGCGCCAATCACCATGATGACGTCGGCGTGGTCGACCGATTGGAAGTCCTGGGTTCCTGCCGACGTTCCGAAGGTTTGTTTGAGACCGTAGCCTGTAGGCGAATGACAAACCCGTGCGCACGTATCGATGTTGTTGTTGCCGAACGCGGCACGCACCATCTTCTGCACCACGAACACTTCCTCGTTCGTGCAGCGCGATGAAGAGATACCGCCGATCGCATGGCGGCCGTATCGATCTGCAATCGTGCGCAGGCGTTGCGCGGCAAACTCGATGGCTTCGTCCCACGACACTTCGCGCCAGGGATCATCGATACGTTCACGTACCTGCGGCTTCAGCACGCGGTCGCGATGAGTTGCGTAACCCCAGGCAAAACGTCCCTTCACGCAGGAGTGACCGTGGTTGGCGCCGCCGTCGGGGTCGGGCTCCATCCGGATCAGCTGATCGCCTTTCAGTTCAGCGTTGAACGAACAACCGACGCCGCAATACGCGCAGGTGGTGTTCACGACACGATCGGGTTGACCGTGCTCGACTACGGACTTCTCGATCAGTGTGGCGGTGGGGCAGGCCTGCACGCATGCGCCGCAAGATACGCATTCGGAATCGATGAACGGGTCTGCCGCGCTGGCGGCAATGGCGGAGTCGAAACCGCGTCCGGCCACGGTGAGCGCGAACGTTCCCTGGACTTCGTCACAAGCCCGCACGCAGCGAGAGCAGACGATGCACTTCGACGGGTCGAAGGCGAAGTAGGGGTTCGATACGTCTTTGGGCTGGCCCAGGTGATTTGCACCGGCAATGCCGTAACGCACATCGCGCAAGCCCACCTCACCGGCGACGTCCTGCAGTTCGCAGTCGCCGTTGGCGGCGCAGGTCAGGCAGTCGAGCGGATGATCGGATATGTAGAGTTCGAGCACGCCTTTGCGCACGCGCGCCAACGTCTCCGTTTGGGTGCGCACGACCATGCCCGACTCGACGGGCGTGGTACATGAGGCCGGTGTGCCTTTGCGTCCCTCAATTTCGACGAGGCAGACCCGACACGAACCGAACGGTGCGAGCGAATCGGTGGCGCACAGTTTCGGAATGCCGATGCCGGCCGCCAGCGCCGCGCGCAATACCGACGTGCCTTCAGCGGCTTCCACCGCGATGCCGTCGATGGTGAGCTGCACCGTACGGTTCGTCGCAGGGGCAGGCGTGCCCAGGTCGCGATGCACGTGGTCGGCCGCGCTCATTTCGAAACCGAGCCTTCGCCAGGACGAATCAGATCGCCCGGAAAGTGTTTGAGAATGCTGCGAACGGGCATCGGCGTGAGTCCACCCAGCGCGCACAACGAACCGGTCTCCATCGTTTCGCACAGATCTTCGAGCAACGCAACGTTCTCGACGGTGCGTTCGCCGCGGCGAATCCGTTCGATCACTTCGACGCCGCGCACCGAGCCGATCCGGCACGGCGTGCACTTGCCGCACGATTCATGTGCGCAGAATTGCATCGCGAATTGCGCCTGCTCGCCGAGATCGACCGTGTCGTCGAAAGCGACGATGCCGCCGTGCCCCAGCATGGCGGAATGCGCCGCGAACGTTTCGTAGTCGAGTGGCGTATCCCACTGTGACGAAGGCAGGTACGCGCCCAGCGGTCCGCCGATCTGCACGGCACGCAACGGCTTTCCGGAACGACTGCCTCCGCCGAATTCCTGCAACACGCTGCGCAGCGAAACGCCGAATGGCAATTCGACGATGCCTCCGTTCGCGATGTTGCCGCCGAGCTGAAACGGCATCGTGCCGCGCGACCGTCCCGTACCGAACGCGGCGTATGCGGCGCCGCTGCGGCCGAGCACCGTCGTTACCGCCGCAAGCGTCAGCACGTTGTGTATCAGCGTCGGTTTGCCGAACAGTCCATGGATTGCCGGCACCGGCGGTTTGAATCGGACCAGGCCGCGTTTTCCCTCGATGCTCTCGAGCATCGATGTCTCTTCCCCGCAGACGTACGCGCCGGCACCCATGCGCAATTCGATGTCGAAAGCGCGGCCGGTACCGCACGCGTCGCGGCCGAGCACGCCGGCGCGACGCGCTGCGACCAGCGCACGAGTGAGCACGCCGCGCGCGCGTGGGTACTCGGATCGTAAATACACGTAACCTTGCGCCGCACCAATCGCCATTGCCGCAATCAGCATTCCCTCGACGAGTTGAAACGGATCGGCTTCGATCAACAGCCGATCCGCGAACGTTCCGGAATCGCCCTCATCGGCGTTGCATACGACGTATTTGACCGGATCCGTTGCGTCGAGAACGGTTTGCCATTTCACTGCAGCCGGAAAGGCGGCACCGCCGCGGCCGCGCAATCCGGATGTGCGCACCTCATCCACGATCTGCGCAGGCGTGAACGTGCGCGCCCGCGTCAGCCCCTCGAAGCCGCCGTTGGCGCGGTACGCGTCGAGGTCGAGTGGATCGATCAAGCCCGCACGTGCAAACGTCAAACGTGTCTGCCGCTTCAGGAACGGCACCTCATCGACGAGACCGATGCACGAGGGGTGATGGCGATCGGGCAAACCGGCCGAAAACAAGTCTGCTACCTGGTGCGGTTCAACGCGGGAAAATCCGATGCGCCCCTCAGCCGTCTCCACTTCCACCAATGGCTCCAGCGCATAGGCGCCGCGTGACCCATTCCGAATCACGCGCGCGTCGATTGGGCTGCTGGTCAACGCCGCTTCGATCGCCGTGGCAACTGCGTCCGCCCCGAGCGAGCACGCGCTCGTATCGTTCGGCACGAAAATGCGAACAGTCATGGCAGGGTATCGTCCAATGCTGCGACGAGTGTGTCGAACCGTTGCGGTGTAACGCGGCCGTGAATCGCATCGCCGATGCGCACCGTTGGTCCGCACGCGCAATTGCCGAAGCAAAATGCCGCTTCGAGCGTGACACGTCTGTCGGCAGACGTCGTTCCCATCGTCGTTCCGAGGCGAGCTTCCGCGTGCGACGCAAGCGCACGACAACCCACTGCCTGGCATGCTTCCGCCTGACAGATCTGTATCAGGTGATCGCCCGCGGGTTCGGCGCGCAGGTCGTGATAGAAGGTCGCAACGCCATAAACGTCTGCGCGCGACACGTTGAAGTGCTGCGCCGCCGCCGAGATGGCGACGTTCGGTACGTGTCCGAGTCGACGTTGCACTACGAGCAACGCGGGTAGCAGCTCGTTCGGCTCCGACGCGGTTGCC